>CAZNSV010000197.1:0-6410 GCA_964575775.1 uncultured Desulfovibrionaceae bacterium | reverse complement strand
TTTTCCCAGCACATCCCGGTGTCCGTTTAGTCAAATCTAAGTGGCGCGGCACAGCTGCGCACCCGGGTGTAGTCGGTGGTGGTGCCCACCACCTGGGCCGTGACCTTGCGGTTCCCGGCGCGCACGCCCAGGGCGGTTCCAGCGAAGGGGGCCCCAGCCAGGGCTCCGGGGATGCCCTGCACCAGGGCCTGGGCATCGCCCAGGGTGAAGGTGCGGGCCAGGTTGCGCACGGAGCCGTCGCCACTGCGGAAAAAGCGGACCTGTCCGGCCGAGGCCATGAACAGGTTGGGCCCCAGGCGTTCGATCTCCAGCTCGGCCTTGCGCACCATGGCCTGGGAGACGTGCTGCACACCGGTGAGGGCCAGGGCGCCCAGGAGCACGCCCAGCACGGCCAGGGCGGTGCGCAGCTTGTGCGCCGCCAGGGAGGCCAGGGCGATGCGCAGGCTCAGGAACACGGGAGCTCCCCTGCAGCGGCCGGGCGCCGCCTCAGCCGGCCGTCCGGACCTGGGTCAGGGCCCAGGGCAACAGCGCGTGCCCCTGCTCGAAAAACAGCCCCGTGGCGGCGGCGCTCAGTTCGTCGTAGCGCGCGGCCGTGTCGGGCGTGCAGCCGGGCCAGGCCAGGGCGAAGGGCACGGGGTCGGCCACGTGGGTGCGCACGCTGCAGGGCGTGAAGTGGTCGCAGACCACCAGAATGGCCGCCTCGGGCAGCGCCGCGGCCAAGGGGGCCACGATGCGGCTGTCGAAGCGCTCCACGGCCTCGCGTTTCTGGGCCGGGTCGCCGCCGTGACCGCACTCGTCCGGGGCCTCCACGTGCACGCACACGAAGTCGCCGTGAACGAGGAAGTCCAGGGCGGCCTGGACCTTGCCCTCGTAGTTGGTGTCCAGCAGGCCGGTGACGCCGGGCACCTGCAGCACCTGCATCCCGGCGGCGCGCCCCAGCCCCCGGATGAGGTCCACGGCCGAGATCACCGCGCCTTGCAGGCCGAAGGTGGTGGCGAAGTCCGGCAGGATCAGGGGGCGCCCCTGCCCCCAGGGCCAGAGGGCGTTGGCCTTGCCTCCCGTGCTGGCCAGACGCTGGGCCGCGGCCTGCAGGAAGGCCTGCAGCGGTGGGCAGGCGGCGTACTGCTCCAGGTCCGGGGCAATGGGCTGGTCCAGGATATCATGCGGGGGGCGGATGGGCAGCGCGGCCTCGGGGCTGTGCCCCGCGCCGCGTTGCACCAGCAGGTGGCGATACTGCACGCCGGGCACCAGATCGAAGGGGGCGGTACCCAGGGTGGCGCGCAGGTCCTCCACCAGGGCGTGGGCGGTGGGGGTCTCGATGTGCCCCGCGCTGTAGTCGCGCATCAGCCCCTGGGGGCCGTACTCGCTCACCGTGACCAAGTTGCAGCGCCAGACCAGGTCGTCGGGGGCCAGGTCCAGGCCCTGGGCCGCGGCCTCGATGGGCCCGCGACCGGTGTGCAGGCTGGCGGGGTCGAAGCCCAGCAGGGACATGTTGGCCACGTCCGAGCCCGGGGGCAGGCCCTGGGGCACGGTGCGGCAGAGACCGGACACGCCACGGGCGGTCAGGGCGTCCATGGCCGGGGTGTGGGCGGCCTGGAGCACGGTCCGGTTGCCGAACTCCGGGATGGGGTAGTCGCCCATGCCGTCGCCGATGAGCAGCAGGAACTTGGGGGAGCCGGGCATCAGAGAATCCGGTAGTGCATGATGGGTTCGAGGAGCAGGCCCACGGCTTCGATGTCGCGCATGGCGGTGTGCACCTGCCGGGCCGTGGCCTTGTGGGTCAGGAAGACGATGGGCACGCCGTGCCCCTGGTCTTCGCCCTTTTGCACCACCTGGGCCAGGCTGATGTCGTACTTGGCCATGATGCCGCCCACGTCGCGCATCACGCCGGGGCGGTCGGGCACGTGCAGGCGCAGGTAATGGCGCGACACCGCTTCCTCCAGGTCCAGGATGGCGGCCTCGGGCAGGGGCTGGGAGACGAAGCCCAGGTTGTTGGGGGCCGCGCCCCGGGCGATGTGGGCCACGTCCGCCAGCACGGCGCTGGCCGTGGGCAGGGCGCCCGCGCCGTGGCCGTAGAGCATCACCGGCCCGGCGTTGCCTTCCACGCGCACGGCGTTGAAGGAGCCCTGGACCGAGGCCAGGAGGTAGTCGTCGGGAATCAGGCAGGGGAAGACCCCGGCCTCGATGCGCCCCTCGGTGAGCTGGGCCTGGGCGATGAGCTTGATGCTGTAGCCGAACTCCCGGGCATAGACGATGTCCATGGGTTTGACCACGCGGATGCCGGTGACCGGGAGCTGGGCGTAGGGGTAGTGTTGCCCGAAGGCCAGCTGGATGAGCAGGATGAGCTTGTGGGCCGCGTCGTGGCCTTCCACGTCCAGGGTGGGGTCGGCCTCGGCAAAGCCCTTTTCCTGCGCCTGGGCCAGGGCCGTGCCAAAGTCCAGGCCGTGCACGGACATCTGGGTCAGGATGAAGTTGGCTGTGCCGTTGAGGATGCCCATGATCTTGTGCAGGCGGTTGGCGGCCAGGCCTTCCTTGATGGTCTGCAGCACGGGAATGCCCCCGGCCACACTGGCCTCGAAGCCCAGATGCAGCCCCTTGGCCTCGGCCAGGGGGAAGAGCTCGTCGCCGTGTTCGGCCAGCAGGGCCTTGTTGGCCGTGACCACGTGCTTGCCGCGCTCCAGGGCGCCCCGGATGAGCTCCTTGGCCACGGTGGTGCCGCCGATGAGCTCGATGAGCACGTCCACCTCGGGGTCGTCCAGCAGGCTCATGACGTCGGAGGAGTAACGCAGGCCCAGGTCCTCCACGGCCTGACGCTTGGCCTCGTTGCGGTTGGCCGCCACGACGAGTTGCAGCTCGCGGCCGGTGCGAGCGCGAATGCTCTCGCGGTTATCCACGAGCAGGCGTGCCACGCCCTGCCCCACCGTGCCGAATCCGGCCAGCCCCAGACGCAGGGGTTTTTGCTCAACTGCTGCAGCCACAACCGCCTCCTGACAGGACTTTCTTGATGCCGCGCATGGCCTGGTTGGTCCGATGCGCGTTCTCGATAAGGGCGAAGCGGACGTGGTCGTCGCCGTAATGGCCGAAGCCCAGGCCCGGGGACACGGCCACGTGGCCCTCGGTGAGCAGCAGCTTGGAGAACTCCACGGAGCCCATGTGGCGGAACTGCTCGGGAATCTGGGCCCAGACGAACATGGTGGCCTTGGGCGGCGTCACCTCCCATCCGGCGCGGTGCAACCCCTCGATGAGCACGTCACGCCGCTGGCGGTAGGTGTCCACGATTTCCGTCACACAGTCCTGGGGGCCGTTGAGGGCCACGATGGAGGCGATCTGGATGGGCTGGAAGATGCCGTAGTCCAGGTAGCTCTTGATGCGGGTCAGGGCGTGAACCATCTCGCGGTTGCCGCAGCAAAAACCCACGCGCCACCCGGCCATGGAATAGCTCTTGGACAGGGAGAAGAACTCCACGCCCACGTCCTTGGCGCCCTTGGCCTGGAGAAAGCTGGGGGCCTGGTAGCCGTCGAAGACCAGGTCGGCGTAGGCGAAGTCGTGGATGACCAGGAGCTTGTGCTCCTTGGCGAAGTCCACGATCTTCTGGAAGAACTCCAGGTCCACCACCTCGGTGGTGGGGTTGTGCGGATAGGAAATGATCAGGAGCTTGGGCTGAGGCCAGGTCTGCTTGGTGGCCAGCAGCAGGTCGGCGAAGAAATCCCGCCCCTTGCCCATGGGAATCCGCCGCACGTCGGCGCCGGAGATGATGGAAGCGTAGGGGTGGATGGGGTAGGCCGGGTCCGTGGAAAAGACCACGTCGCCCGGGGAGAGCATGGCCATGGCCAGGTGGGAGAGCCCTTCCTTGGCGCCCATGGTCACGATGGCCTCGGTATCGGGGTCCAGGGAGACGTCGAACCGGCGGTAGTACCAGTCGCAGATGGCCTTGCGCAGGTTGGGGATGCCGCGCGAGACCGAGTAGCGATGGTTCTGGGCCTTCTGGGTGGCCTCCACCATTTTGTCCACGATGTGCTGGGGCGTGGGCATGTCCGGGTTGCCCATGCCCAGATCCACGATGTCCACATTCTGCCGCCTGAGCTTCATCTTGAGGTCGTTGACCACCGCGAAGACATAAGGGGGCAGACGCTTCAGCCTGGGAAATTTCTCCTCGCTCATAAACCGCTTGCTCCTTGCAGATGACGAGATTTTTCTGTTTGACCGGAGATACTACGTACGGCGGCAAACGGTGTCAAAGACTTTGCCCGGGGGCTGCGCTTTTCGACCCCGCCCGGCGCGGGAACGGCAGGATGCCCCACCGCCCTTGCTTTCGGGGCCTGGGCTGGAGTACACCCCAGAGCATGCAGCCTCAGGACTACGTCACCCGGGAAAAACTCCTGCGCCACAGGGCCCTGGCCGTGCTCGGCCTGGACACCCCACGTTCTGGGGGCGGTTCCCTGCCAGACAGGCGCGAGCTGCACTACAGTTACCACTGCCGCATGCTCAAGCACCACCCGGACCGGACCCCGGACGAGCCCCGCAGCCACGAAATCGCGGCCCTGATCAACGAGGCCTACGCCTTGCTCACGGGGCGCCGGGTCCAGGCGACCCTGCTCCTGGACGAGGCCCTGGTGCGGCAGCTGGTGGAGGACCCGGTAACGCCCCTGGACAAGGTCCCCAGCTACGAGCAATGGCTCAAGGAACGTTTTCTGAACGTGGAGCACACATCCATCTGGGCCTACTGAGCCCCAGCAAGACCAAGGAGCGCCCATGCCCGTGCATCCCCTGGCCGGAAGACCGGCCCCGGCCGTCATGCTCGCCAACATCCCCCGGCTCATGGCCGACTACTACGCCCTGGAGCCAGACCTCGCCGACCCCTGTCAGCGGGTGGCCTTCGGCACCTCCGGGCACCGGGGCTCCGCTCACCGCCAGAGCTTCAACGAAGCGCACATCCTGGCCGTGACCCAGGCGGTCTGCGATTTTCGCGCGAGCCAGGGCATCGGGGGGCCGCTGTTCCTGGGCATGGACACCCACGCCCTGTCCGAGGCGGCCTGGGTCACGGCCCTGGAGGTCCTGGCCGCCAACGGGGTCACGGTCTTCCTGCAGGGCGACAGGGGCTACACGCCCACGCCCGTGATCTCCCACGCCATTCTGGCACACAACAAGGGGCGCGCGCCCGATGATCCCGGCCGGGGGGACGGCATCGTCATCACCCCGTCCCACAACCCGCCGGACAACGGGGGCTTCAAGTACAACCCGCCCCACGGCGGCCCGGCGGACACGGCCGAGACCCGGGTCATCGAGAGCCGGGCCAACGCCCTGCTGGCCGGGGGCAACAAGGACGTGCGGCGCCTCACCTTTGCCAAGGCCTGGAACGCGCCCGGCACCCGCAAGCATGATTTCGTGGCGCCCTACGTGGCGGACCTGGCCTCGGTGGTGGATCTGGAGAGCATCCGCGCGGCGGGCCTGCGTATCGGTATCGACCCCATGGGCGGTTCGGGCATCGGGTTCTGGGAACCCATCGCCGAGCGCTACGGGCTCAATATCGAGGTGGTGAACAAGCGGGTGGACCCCACGTTTTCCTTCATCCCCCTGGATCGGGACGGGGTCATCCGCATGGACTGCTCCTCGCCCTATGCCATGGCCGGACTCCTGGCCCTCAAGGAGCGGTTCGACATCGCCTGCGGCAACGATCCGGACTACGACCGCCACGGCATCGTGACCACCGAGGGGTTGATGAACCCCAACCATTATCTGGCCGTGGCCATCGACTACCTGTTCCGGAACCGCCCCCAATGGCCTGCAGCGGCCGCCGTGGGCAAGACCGTGGTCTCCAGCGCCATGATCGACCGGGTGGCCAAGGGGGTGGGGCGCATCCTGGCCGAGGTGCCCGTGGGCTTCAAGTGGTTCGTGGAGGGGCTGTTGACCGGGTCCTGCGGCTTTGGGGGCGAGGAGAGCGCCGGGGCCTCGTTCCTGCGCCGGGACGGCACGGTCTGGACCACGGACAAGGACGGCATCATCATGGACCTGCTGGCCGCGGAGATAATGGCCCGCACGGACAAGGACCCGGCGCACCTCTACCACGAACTGGAGGCGCGCTATGGCGCTCCGGTCTACGAACGGCTCCAGGCCCCGGCCAACGCGGCGCAGAAGGCCGCCTTCAAGACCCTGACCCCGGAGATGATCACGGACACGCAGCTGGCCGGGGAGCCCATCCTGCGGGTGCTGACCAAGGCCCCGGCCAACGGCGCGGACATCGGCGGGTTGATGGTCTGCACGGAGAACGGCTGGTTCGCGGCGCGCCCCTCGGGGACCGAGGACATCTACAAGATCTACACCGAGAGCTTCAAAGGCGCGGCGCACCTCAAAGAGGTGCAGGAGGAGGCCCAGGCCATCGTCTCCAAGGCCTTTGCGGCCGCTGGCGCGGG
>CAZNSV010000196.1:0-6415 GCA_964575775.1 uncultured Desulfovibrionaceae bacterium | reverse complement strand
TGCTCAACCCGGTACAAACCGGCGCGGCGGAGATGGACCCGCCGAGGCTCAAGACTGAGTTCGGCGAGCGGATTGTGTTCTGGGGCGGCGGCATTGACACGCAGAAGACGCTACCCTTCGGCACGCCGGCGCAGATTCGCGCGGAAGTGCGCGAGCGGATGCGCATCTTCGGGCCGGGCGGCGGCTTCGTCTTCAACCCGATCCACAACGTCCAGTCGCGCGTCCCGCAGGAGAACCTGGTGGCGCTCTACGAGGCCGTCAAGGAGTACCGCAGGTACCCGGTCGCGTAAGGGACGCCCCTCCCCCTGACTCACTCCTCGGCATAACGAGGAAAGAGGCCACATCTGGCGGTCAAAGTCCCCCTCTCTAGCTCGGCTGGAGAGGGGGATTTAGGGGGAGAGGCATGCACGAGCGTATGGCGATGCCCCTACTCCGGCGCGCCTAGTGCCCGCACGCGCGCCTCGGCGCGATCCAGCGCCTGCTGGACGGTCTGCTTGCCGGTCAGGGCGCGGGCGGCTTCCTCGCCCAGGATGTCGCCGAACTCGAACGAATGGCGCGTCACCGGGCGCTCGCCGCGCGCGAAGGCGCGGGTTGCCCGCGTCGTCGCCACCAGGTCGGGGCGGAAGCGCGCGGCAAAGCGTGGATCGTCCAGCACCGACCGGCGCGAGACCTCGACGAAGCCGCTGCGCTGTGCGTCTTCCAGAAGCTGCTCCGGCGCGCAGAGGTACTTGGCCAGTTCCCATGCCGCCCGCTTGACCTTCGACCGCGCGGGGATGGCATAGGGCGGGCAGTACAGCCCGGCGTGGCGCGTGCCGAGCGGCCCGGCGGGCACCAGCGTCGTCAGCGTGCCGTCGGCGACCGGCCCGCCAGCCTCGTAGACGATGGACGCTTCGTTGGCCGGCTCGATGACCATCGCCGCCCGCCCGGCGCGATAGGCCGCCATGCACTCCTCGAAGCCCATCGCCACCGATTCCGGCGGCCCGGCGCGGCGCAGCAAGTCCACGTAGTGCTCCAGCGCGGCGCGGTGCTCCGGTGTGTTGAAGGCGGGCTGCCCGTCCTCGTCGTACCAGCGCACGCCCCACGACGGCGCCCAGGTCGAGCCGAGCAGCCAGAAGTTGAGGCCGCAGCTTGGCGCGCCGCGCAGGGTGATTCCGTAGAAATCGGCGTGACCGTCGGCGCGAGCGGCGGCCTGCACGGCCAGCGCCGCCTCAGTGAGCTGATCCATCGTCTGCGGCACGGGGATGCCGTAGCGGTCGAACAGGTCGGCGCGGTAGATCAGCACGCTCGACACGTCGCAATAGGGCAGGCCGTAGACCGGATGGCCTCGGGCACCGCGCCCTGGTTGTGGATGGCGACGCGGGCCGTGCCATTGCGGTCCAGCCGGACGGAGACCTCGCTGTTGCGGGGCGCGGCCTCCAGGGCGTTCTTGAGCAGGTTGGCGAACAGGCTGTAGCAGAGCAGTTCCTCGCCCTGCACATAGAAGGTGTCCGGAGCGGGACCCTGATCGCCCCACTGTTCCACGATCTCCAACTTGCGGCTGCGACGCAGGTCTTCCAGGTCCCGACGGATTTCCGCCAACAAGGGGGGCAGGTTCACGGCCTCGGGCTGCAGGCGGTAGGTGGCGGTCTCCATCTTGTAGAGGGCCAGGGAGAGGTTGACCAGGGTGAGGATGCGCTTGCCCGCGTCCTGGATGAGCTGGATCAGCTCGCGCTGCTGCGGCGTGAGGTTGGGGGAGTCCAGCAGCAGGTGCGGCAGGCCGATGATCCCGTTGAGCGGGGTCTTGAGGTCGTGGCGCGTCATGTTTTCCACGTCCTGGCGCAGTCGCTCCAAATTGCGCCGTTCGGAGATGTCCTGGAACAGGCCCAGCAGGGCCGGGCGCCCCTCGTATTCCAGCACGGTGGTGGCGGCTTCCACGGGGATGCGGGTACCGTCCGCGGCCAGCAGTTCCAGGCCGTCTTCCAGGTCGCCACGCAGTCGGGCGTGGTTCAGGAAGGCATCGCGGTAGCGCGCGTTTTCCCCGGGGGGGTGGAGGGCGGTCTGGTGCAGGCCCACCAGTTCCTCCTTGCCGCGCTGCAGCAGGCGGCAGGCCTGGCGGTTGGCGTCCAGGATCACGCCGCTCTCCAGGTCCGCCACCAGGGCGGCCACGTTCATCTCCTCGAACAGGGCGCGGTAACGGGCCTCGCTGGCGCGCAGTTTTTCCTGGGCCTTGTGCAGGTCACTGATGTCCAGCACCACGCCCACGATGTTGGTCTCCTCGCTCAGGGGGTCCTGGACCAGGGCCTTGCTGAAGTAGACCTGCCGCAGGCTGCCGTCCGCCCACGGCGCCACGTAGCAGTAGTGCTGGGTACCGCTGCCTTGGGCCAGGAGGTCCATGTCCTTGGCATGATAGGTTTGGGCTTGTTCGTTGGGTGCCAGGTCGTAGGCGGTCTTGCCCAGGAGTTCATTGGCCGGACGTCCGGCCATTTCGCAGAAGGCCTTGTTCACCAGGTGGTACTGCCCCTGCTTGTTCTTGATGAACACCGGGTGGGGCAGGGCGTCCAGGGTCCGCTGCAGGAAGACGTAGCTGTCGGCCAGGGCCTGCTCGGCGTGCACGCGGTCCGTGACGTCGTGGCAAATGATCAGGCAGCTGGCACCGCCCCCGTCTTGGGTCTCTTCTTCACTTTCAGGGGGCAGGGGCTGGAGGCGCAGGTCATAGAAGCGCTCCTTGTACACCAGTTGCTGGGCCGCGGCCTCGCCCTGCAGGGCCCGCAGGATGCCGTTGATGAGTTGGGCCCTGAGCTCCGGGGGCAGCACTTCGGTCAGGGAGCGGCCTTTGAGCTGCTCCCCGTCCAGGCCGTAGAGCCCCAGCACCTGCCCCCCGGCCAGACTGATGCGCAGGTCCTGTTCCAGGATGGCCACCCCACCGTCGGGGAAGAAGCGCGTGAGCAGGTTCAGCTGTTGGTGGCTGCGGCGCAAGCTCTTTTCCAGGCGCCTGCGGTCGGCCAGCATGGCGCCCAGCAGCAGGGCCGTACAGGCGGTGACCGCCACGAAGGCGCTCATGGTCAGCATGTCCGTCAGCCTGGATTCGCCGTGCACGAAGGTGCCCAGGCCGAGCAGGGTGCCGCCTGCCGCCATGAGGGTCAGGAGCAGCACCACGCTGCACTGCACCAGGGCGCCGAAACCCAGGGCGCTCCACACGGCGAAGGGCAGCAGCAGAAAGCCGAGGCGGTGGGCGGTGTGCGGGTGGAGGACTCCGGAAAAGAGCAGCAGCCCCACGCCCAGGACCCCGCCGAAGAGCAGGGCGAGCCGCGCGGGGTGCTTCAGGTGGCGGCGCGGATTTTTCTCCCCCAGCAGGGCCAGGAGCCAGGTGCCCACCACCAGCACGCCCAGGGCATTGCCCAGCCACCAAGTGCCCATGGCCGCGGGCAGGTCCTGCCAGGGCAGGTTCGTGCCCAGGAGCAGGGCCAGCCCGCCGCAAAGCGCGCCCAGCAGCGGTGCCGTCAGCACCGCGTAGCGGCCGAAACGCAAGAAGTCTTCCAGGCGGGAGGGGCTGCCGGAGTCCCCGGCGTGGCGCTGTAGCAGCAGGCGGGCGCCCCCGGCTTCCACACAGGCGCCCAGGGTGCCCAGCAGGCTGAAGATCAGGGAATTGCCCCCGGCGAGAGTGGCCAGAAGGTTGGCCACCGCCACGGGCAGGAGCATGGCGTAGCCGTAGCGCAGCACCACGGCCGCGGCGATGCCGCTGGGAGCCCAGATGGGCGAGACCGGGTTGCCGTCCAGGGCTTGCCCCAGGGTGATGCAGGCCAGGGCAGCGGAAAAATGGCAGACCAGGACGATAAGCCGGGTCCTGGTCCGGGCCGGGTGGTCAGATGGGATGGAAAGCTGCATGGTTGCGTCCTCACCGGAGTGCTGAGCGCGGTACGCGCAAATAAAGTCCCCCCTCGAGGCAATCACGGCGGGCGAGGTGCGGATAGCAGATTTATAGCAGCTGTGCCAGGGGAATCAAGACTGTTAGGAAAAACCTACGGACAATATCCAGTTGCGCTCAAGGCAGGGCCAGGCGCCTGGCCGTGACGAACTTGCCGGGATAGACCCCGGGGAAGGGCTCGATGACCACCCGCCCCCTGCGGCCGGTGCTATGGGCCATGCGGTTCTTGCCCACCATCACGCCCACGTGGTCGATGGTCCGGGAATCCACGGCAAAGAAGACCAGGTCTCCGGGGCGCAGTACGGTCACGGCCACGGGCTGCCCCACCAGGGCCTGCTCCCGGCTGGTGCGCGGCAGTTGCAGGCCCAGGCGCCGGAAGACCAACCGCGTGAAGCCGGAGCAGTCCAGCCCCTGGGGTGATTCGCCCCCCCAATGGTAGGGCGTACCCAGCAAGGGGCGCACGGCCTCGAGCACGGCGCCGGGCTCCAGGGGGCCGTGGCTGCCCAGCTCCAATTCGGCCAGCATCTCCGCATAGACCTGCTCGGCGCGCAGGGCCTCCCGCAGGGCCCTGGTGTGGCGGCCACCGTCGCCGGATTGCTCGGACAGCGCCTGCCCCTTGCTGCGGGCAAAGCGGGCCAGATCCCCGGCGTCGGGACGCAGGGCAGGGGCGCAGCCCGCACCGAGCAGGACGCAGAGCAGAAGGTCGGGCAGCAACCTCGGGAGCCGCCAGGCACGGCAGGGACGCACCGGAGTGCACCCCCTCCGGGGGCGGACCCGGTGGTGGGAGGCGGGGCAGGGCACGCCGCGTCCGAGCCCGGGGGCTACTTGTCCCGGGACATGCGCCGCTCCCACTGGTAGTCGCGGCTGGTCACCACGTCCTCCATGCGCCGGATGCGCCGGTCCAGGTGCTCGAACTTGCGCTTGAGCCGCCCCAGGGCCATGCTGCGGGAGCCGGTGTAGGACTCGTAGAACTCGCGGTCCGCCTCGCCCCCAAAGGGCAGCACCGGGGCCGGCTTCATGAGCAGCCCGGCCAGCAGGTAGAGGGCTGCCATGGGCCAGAGTCCGGTGAAGACCAGCAGCACCACGGCAATGACGCGCACCCAGAACACGTTGAGGTCGAAGTACTCGGCAAAGCCCTTGCAAACACCCATGATGACGCCGTTGCGGGAGCGGTAGAGCCCTCGCCGGGGCAGGTGGTAGTTCATGCGGCACCTCCGTCGCCCTTGGAGTTCGGGCGTTCCCTGTCCAGAAGCAGGGTTTCCAGGGTCTCGATGCGGTTTTCCATACGCGAGAGCCCCTGATAGAGTTCCTGGATCATCTGCGCCTCGCTGCGGCTGTCCTCGGCGGTGCCGGCGCCGCCGCCCTTGAACAGGCGGGCGATGAAGAACACCAGCAGCACCAGGACCAGGCAGCCCAGCACCAGGACAACGGTCAGAAAGGTAAAAAAGCTTCCCATGGCAGATTCATCTCCTCATCGAAAGGGGCGGGAGTGCGCGACCCGGGCCGCAGGGTCGCTACCGGAATACCGTATGGCACCAGACCCTAGCAGAAGCCGGGCCGCAGGGGAACAGGTGCGCGCCTGCGGGGTCACTCCGTGCCCTGGCCGCTGCGCTTGTTCTTGAGGGCGCGCAGTTGCTCCTCCAGGGCCTCGTTGCCCTGGAGCAGGGCGAACTCGTCATCCAGCAGGGTGTGGTCGCGCCGTTGTCCGGGGTTCACCAACTCGGCCTCGGCCTCCATGCGCTCGATGCGCTGCTCGAACTCCTCGAAGCGCCGGATGGCGTCCAGCCCGGCCGTGCGGCGCACCTCGCCCTCGGCCCGCAGCTTGTCCGAGGCCCTGACATGGCGCTGCACGAGCAGCCGCTGCTTCTCCTTGGCCATGGTCAGCTTTTCCTCCAGGGTCTCGATGTCCTGCCGGGCCTGCTCCACCAGGTTCTCGAAGCGCTGGGCCTCGTCCTGGAGGTTCTCGGCGCGGGAATCGAAGCGCCCCTTCTCCAACAGGGCCTCCCGGGCCAGGTCGTCGCGCCCCTTGTCCACGGCCAGGAGGGCTCGGTTCTCCCAGACCTCGCTACGCTCCAGCATCAACTCGAGCTCGCGGCGCACCCGCTGGGTGTCGGCCATGAGCCCGGCGCAGGAGGCCTTGAGCTCCACCAGGGTCTCCTCCATCTCGCGGATCATCAGGCGGATCATCTTTTCGGGATCCTCGGCCCGGTCGAGCATGGCGTTGAGATTGGCACTGACGATATCCTTGAAACGTGTGAAAATGCCCATGGAAGTCCTCCTTGCTGCGGATTTGCCCAGACTTGAGCAGGATCCGTGCCGTTGCCCGGCGCGGTGCAGTGTGTTGAAATCACGAAGAAAAGAGCAGGAGGGCAGAGATGTTGCTTGGCATAATTCACCGAATATTGACTTGAGGGTCAATCCGCGCATAATTACGCCATGCACAGCCGCACGCCCCCCAAGGCCCTGGCCATCGAGTTCCTCGGCAATTCAGACGCCTTCCTCTCCTGCGGC
>CAZNSV010000195.1:0-6443 GCA_964575775.1 uncultured Desulfovibrionaceae bacterium | reverse complement strand
GAGAAAGCAGCCGTAGGCCGCGGTGACCCCAATGGCGGGGGCGCCGCGCACCACCATCATCTGCAGGGCGAAAATGGTCTCGGCCGTGTTGGTGCAGGTGAACCAGTCCTCGCGGGTGGGGAGAAAGCGTTGATCCAGCAGCACGAGATTGCGGGTCGTGGCGTCGAATTGAATGTGGTGTTCCATGGCGTGTCTCGTGGGGAAATGGTGAATGGATGCTCCTGCCGCGCAATAATCTGCGGCAAAGAGGGGAAAGAGCGTTTAGGAAACTGGCACGCGAGGGGGAGAACCGCATGGGGTTGTCCCCCTCGCACCGCCTTGCGAGAGATTCTGGATTAATCCAGCTCGTATTCGTCGCGCCAGTCGCCCTCTTCCTTCCAGACCGGCTGTTCGGTCTTGGCAAAGAGGTAGTCGCCGATGACCAGGTAGTCCATTTCCGTGCGCATGAAGCAGCGGTAGGCGTCTTCGGGCGTGCAGACGATGGGCTCGCCGCGCACGTTGAAGCTGGTGTTGACCACCAGGCCGCAGCCCGTGCGCGCCTTGAAGGCGCTGATGAGCTGGTGATAGCGCGGGTTGGTCTCCTGGTGCACGGTCTGGATGCGCGCGGAGTAGTCCACGTGGGTCACGGCCGGGATGTCCGAGCGCTGGTGGTAGAGGCGCTGCCACATCTCCAGGCTCTCGTAGCCCTCGGGCAGCGGGTTGCGCCGCTCCTCGTTCACGGGCGCCACCAGCAGCATGTAGGGCGAGGGCACGTCCCCCAGGCCGAAGTACTGGTCCGCGTCCTCGGCCAGCACCGAAGGGGCGAAGGGGCGGAAGCCCTCCCGATACTTGATCTTGAGGTTGAGCTTTTTCTGCATCTCGGGGTCGCGGGGGTCGCCCAGGATGGAGCGGTTGCCCAGGGCCCGGGGGCCCCATTCCATGCGCCCCTGAAACCAACCCACGGCGGCGCCGGTTTCGAGCCTGCCCGCCACCTCGTCGCAGAGGGTGCCGAAGCAGTCGAACTTGCGGCCCACGGCCTTGTAGCGCCGCAGGAGCCGCAGCACGAAGCCCTCGCCGTAGAAGGGGCCCAGGTAGGAGCCCTGCATGGCGTCGGGCCCGGGTGTGACGCGGCGCGGCTGCTCCAGGCCGATGTGGTGGGCGGCCAGGGCGGCACCCAGAGCGCCCCCAGCGTCGCCAGCGGCGGGCTGGATCCAGATGTTCTCGAAGGGGCCGCGGCGCAGCAGCTTGCCGTTGGCCACGCAGTTGAGGGCCACGCCCCCGGCCATGACCAGGTTCTTGCTGCCCGTGAGCTTTTTGGCGGCGTCGGCCATGCAAAAGACCACGTCCTCGGTGACCAGCTGGATGGCCAGGGCCATGTCCATGTAGGGCTGGCTGATGTCGGTCTCGGGCTTGCGACGCTCGATGCCGAAGAGCTGGGCGAACTTGCGGTCCCGGCACATGGTCAGGCCGGTGGCGAAGTCGAAGTAGTCCATGTTCAGCAGCAGGGAGCCGTCCTCGCGCAGGTCCACCAGCTCGGAGAGGATGAGCTCGTACCACTTGCGGGTGTTCTCGCTCTGGGGGTTGCCGTAGGGCGCCAGGCCCATGAGCTTGTACTCCCCGGAGTTGACCTTGAACCCGGTGTAGTAGGTGAAGGCGGAGTAGAGCAGCCCCAGGGAGTGGGGGAAGTCCAGCTGCTTGAGGATGTGGATGTCCTTGCCCTTGCCGTGCCCGATGGTGGTGGTGGCCCACTCGCCCACGCCGTCGATGGTCAGGATGGCCGCCTCCTCGAAGGGCGAGGGGTAGAAGGCGCTGGCCACGTGGGAGAGGTGGTGCTCCGGGAAGAGCAGCCGGGGCTTGCCCGGCCCGAGCTTGGCCAACTCGTCCTTGAGGGTCTTTTTCATGAACAGCTTTTCCTTGATCCAGACCGGCATGGCGGAAAGGAAGCTGCGCAACCCTCTGGGGGCGAAGGCGTGGTACGTCTCCAGCAGCCGCTCGAACTTGAGGTAGGGCTTGTCGTAGAAGGCCACGGCGTCCAGGTCCGCGGGCCGCAGTCCGGCCTCTTCCAGGCAGAACCTTGCGGCGTTGGCGGGAAAGGACGCGTCGTGCTTCTTGCGCGTGAAGCGCTCCTCGTGAGCGGCGGCGATGATCTCACCGCCGATGAGCAGCGCCGCGGCGCTGTCGTGGTAGAAGGCCGAAAGGCCCAGAACGGCTTTGCCCATGCGTGCTGCTCCAGGCTTAGAAGATGGTGTAGATGAACGGCGCCACGGCGGAGCCGCTGGTGAGCACGATGAGCGCGCCGAACAAGAGCAAGGTCAGAATGATGGGCAAAAGCCAGAACTTTTTGCGCACCTTCAGAAAATTCCACAAGTCTTTCAGGAAATCCATCGCTGCCTCCGGAATGCGGCGGTGACGCCAAACCCCGGGCCGGAGTCCGGCCGGGGCAAGAGTGTTCAGAACATATGTTCCAGATCGTGTGCCGTTACCGTGGCGTTGCAGTCACGGTACACGGAATCGCGGCCTTGTTTCCATTTCTTCACCTGCATGGGGTCCTTGCCCATCACGCCCCGCAGCAGGGCCATGGGGGTGAGCACCAGAAAGAACACCAGCCCCAGGATGACCTTGCTCATCACCGTGCCCAGCAGCTCGGACAGCCCGAACCACAGTGCCGCGAAGGGGCGGAACAGCGGCGGGCTGATCATCAACAGCAGCGTGACCGCGATGAGCGCGGGCAGCAGCCAGGCCTGCTTGGAGAAATACAGGGCAATGAGCCCGATGAGGATCAGGGCCTGCCCCGCATCCTTGCACATATCCTTGGTGGGGCGCGAAAAGAACCCCTGCTTGCACTTGTCCGTTCCGGCACTCATGACCGTCTTCCTTTGTTGCCCGGGCCGACGGCGGCTCAGGCTTCGAGTTTCTGTTGCAGCAGCTTGTTCACCAGGGCCGGGTTGGCCTTGCCCTTGGTCCGCTTCATGACCTCGCCCACGAAAAAGCCCATGAGCTTCTTCTTGCCCCCCCGGTAGGCAGAGACCTCGTCCGGATTGGCGTCCAGGATGCCCTGCACCAGGGCCTCCAACTCCGAGCTGTCGGAAATCTGCACCAGGCCCTGGGCAGCGATATAGTCCTTGGGGCGCTGCCCCTGGGCGTAGAGGGCCGGAAAAATCTGCTTGCCGATCTTGCCGCTGATCACGCCCTCTTCCACCAACTGGACCAGCTCGGCCAGGTGCTGGGGCGGCAGGGGGCAGGCCACGGCGGAACAGGCGGCCTGGTTCAGCTCGCGCAAGAGCTCGCTGAGGATCCAGTTGGCCACCTTCTTGGGCGCGTCGTAGTGCCCCAGGGCCGCCTCGAAGTAGTCGGCCAGGTCCCGGTCCGCGGTGAGCACCCCAGCGTCGGCCGAGGAGAGCCCATACTGCTCCATGAAGCGCTGCATGCGCTGCCGGGGCAACTCGGGCAGCGTGGCGGACAGCTCGTGCAACCAGTCCGGGTCGATGCGCACGGGCAACAGGTCGGGGTCCGGGAAATAGCGGTAGTCGTGGGCCTCTTCCTTGCCGCGCATGGACAGGGTGATGTTCTTGCCCGCGTCGTAGAGCCGCGTCTCCTGGACCACCTTGTCGCCGTCGTCCAAAAGGTCCGCCTGGCGCTGGATCTCGTACTCCAGGGCCTTTTGCACGTGGCGGAAGGAGTTGAGGTTCTTGAGCTCCGTGCGGGTGCCGTACGCCTCCTGCCCCCAGGGGCGCAGGGAGATGTTGGCGTCGCAGCGGAAACTCCCCTCTTCCATGTTGCCGTCGCAGATGCCCAGATAGACCAGGATGGAGTGCAGCCCCTTGAGATAGGCCACGGCCTCCTCGGGGCTGCGCAGGTCCGGTTCGCCCACGATTTCGATGAGGGGCGTGCCCGAGCGGTTCAGGTCCACGAAGCTCACGTTGTCGTGCTGGGCGTGGATGTTCTTGCCCGCGTCGTCTTCCATGTGGATGCGCAGGATGCGGGCCCGTTTGGTCTTGCCGTCCACCTCGATGTCCAGGTGGCCGTGCTCGGCCAGGGGCTCCTCGTACTGCGAAATCTGGTAGCCCTTGGGCAGGTCGGGGTAGAAATAGTTCTTGCGCGCGAACACCGAGGAGGGGTTCACGGTGCAACCCACGGCCAGGGCCATTTTGCAGGCGTACTCCACGGCCCGGGCGTTGAGCACGGGCAGCACACCGGGCTGGCCGGTGCAGACCGGGCAGACGTTGCTGTTGGGCTCCTCGCCGAAGGCGGTGGAGCAGGCACAGAAGAGCTTGGACTTGGTGGAGAGCTGGGCGTGAACTTCAAGCCCGATCACGGTTTCATATCCGGCCATGAACGAAAAAACCTCCGCGCTGGAGCCGCCGCAGGGCCTGGCTCAGGTCCTGCCCTGCCGGTAAAGCTCCGGGTTGGTTTCCGGGTCGTTGTACATTTTGAACTGGCGGTACACCTTGGGGCGTTTGCGACCGGCCGCATAGTCTTCCAGCAGCTCCAGGAGCCCCCGCTCCAGGTCCCGCCGCTGGTTGTCCAGCAGGGCCAGCCTGGCGCCGCAACGTTGCACGTGCTCCGGCAACGCCTCGGGGCGCAGGGTCTCCTGCTCCATGTGGTAGAGCTTCAGGCTCAGGATGGAAAGCCGGTCCAGCCCGCTGCCCAGGGTCTCGGTATTGTAGCGCTCCAGGGAGTCGGGCGGAAGAAATGACGTTATCAGGGAGTTCAAGTACGCGTCAAGCCGCTCGATCCAGTCGTTGCGCCGCTGGTTCTCCCGGTCGATGTCCCGCTTGCAGCGCGCCACGTGCTCCGGCCCGAGATCGTCGCGCCGGGCCGCGTCCTCCAGGTGCCAGAGCCGGAAGTTGCAGCCGTGCAGCCGCTGCAGCAACTCCGCCAGAGTCTCGGGCGCATCCGTTTCCGCCCCCACAATGGGGGGCCCGGCTTCGTGCCACCGCGCCACCAAGGGCAGCAGGGTGGCGCAGGCGTCCCGCAGGGCAGCGGCCAGGGACGCGGCAGGTGCTGGGGTACCGGAGAGGGGAGTCTGCTCGTGCATACTGAAGAGGCTGCCTACTGGTATTCGATGCCCGCGTCAAAGTATTTGCCCACTCCGTACTCCCGGCGGCGGAAGAACTTGTCCGGACTGGGGCCGATGATCTGCAGTTCGGGCTGCCGTTTCTGCATGTCCAGGGCAATGCCCAACTCCTTGGTGCAGCCCGTGGAATAGGTGCAGTCCTTGCCGGTCCAGAGCGGGGGCACCTGGCGCCCCATAAGCTCGAAACTCTGCTCGATGTCCGTCACGGTCTGGAAGCGCCAGACGTCCAGGAGGCCGGAGCGCTGCACCCGCTCCCACATGTACATGAGGTCGTCGCCGTCCATGCCCGGCTCGAAGTGCTCGGCGGGATTGATGATGAAGGTGTCGGCCAGGCGCCCCCGCAGGTACTGCACGAAGGTGGTCAGGACCTCGATGGCCACGCCGGTCTGCCCGGGGATGGAGCCCACGATGGCGGAGTAGAACATCACGGTCTTGCCCGCGTGCTTGGCCGCGCGCATGGTCTCGATGATGGCGTCGGCCTTGGCCCGCAGGTCCGGCTCGGTGATCTTGCGCACGCTCTCGGGCTTGGGCTTGAAGAGGATCTGGCGCGTGCCGTCCAGGCGGCGGTGGAAGCAGAGGATGTCGCGGGTGAACTGGTGCCCGGTCTCGATGAAGCGCCGCACGTGGGAGTGCCCCTTGGCGATGATCAGGTCCGCCTCTTTCCAGGCCCGGGCAAAGGTCACGCTGACGCGGTAGAGGTTCAGGCGTTCCACGGTGCCGTCGGAGAGCACCACCAGCTGGTGCTCGCGCAGCAGGCGCAGGAGTTCGTTCTTGCTCACGCGGTCCTGGCTGAGCATGTAGGCCCCGGCCAGGGCCCGGTTCAGGGCCGGGTCGTATTCCACGTCCGCAAAGGCCGGCGCCTGGAAGTAGAAGCCCTCCTTGAGGGCCAGCATCACCTGGTGCCCCAGGCGCATCAGACAGCGCACGATCATGATGTCCACCATGACCCCGCCGCTGGTGCGCGGAATGTAGAGGATCTTCTTGGGGCCGCCGGAGTCTGGGCCCAGGAGCCGGGTGAGGTAATCCACACCCTCGCAGGGGCGCGCCACTTCCATTTCCAGCGCATGCATGGCCGGGGCGGTATCGCCCCCGTGCCAGATGGCGCCCCAGCTGGACAGGGCGAAGAGCCGCTGCAGCTCCAGCAGGTCCAGCTCCCAGCGCAGGTCCTCGATCTTGCCGCAGCGGGCCGCGTCGTGGCACACGGAAACCACCTTCTCGAAGTGCGGCCCCTTGATGAAGCGTTCCACCCGGGCGTTGTGCAGCTTTTTGCGCTCCCGGTAGGGGTCCTGCAGGCTGCTCTGGGTCAGCACGATGCTCACCAGGCGCTTCATGAGCCGCGAGGGGACGAGGATGTGGGTGGCCAGAGCCAGATTGTAGCGGTGCAGGC
>CAZNSV010000194.1:0-6460 GCA_964575775.1 uncultured Desulfovibrionaceae bacterium | reverse complement strand
GCGGGTGAACTTGTAGGCGCCGTGGCTGGTGCCGATGGCGATGGCCAGGGCGTCCACCTTGGTGCGCCGCACGAAGTCGGCGGCCTGCTCGGGGTCGGTGAGCATCTGCTCCCGGCTGAGGGTGCCCTCGGCGCCCACGCCGTCTTCCTTGCCCGCCTTGCCGCTCTCCAGGGAGCCCAGCACACCCAGCTCACCTTCCACGGACACGCCGCAGGCATGGGCCATTTCCGCCACCTTGGCCGAAACTTCTGCATTGTACTCGTAGCTGGAGGGGGTCTTGGCGTCGGGCATGAGGGAGCCGTCCATCATCACCGAAGAGAACCCGGACTGGATGGACTGGGCGCAGACCGCTGGCGAGGCGCCGTGGTCCTGGTGCAGGCACAGGGGCAGGTCCGGCCACTGTTCCATGGCCGCGGCGATGAGGTGACGGATGAAGGGGGCACCGGCATACTTGCGCGCCCCCGCGGAGCTCTGCAGGATCACCGGGCTTTGGGTCTCGGCCGCGGCCAGCATGATGGCCTGGACCTGCTCCATGTTGTTGACGTTGAACGCCGGGACGCCGTAGCCGTGCTCTGCGGCGTGATCCAGGAGCTGTCGCAAAGAAATCAAGGCCATGCTCTCCTCCTTTGTGCTGCACTGTTGGTAGCCCCGGGACGTGCGTTCCGCAGGGCGGTTGTTCCATGATTGTCGTTAGGCGTAGCCGCAACTGAACCCTGCGGCCCAGGCGCGCGCCCCCCCTGACCGCAAGACGTCACTGCCACTGTGACAAGAACGTGCGTAAACAGCAAGTATTCTTTCGTTTGTCTTCAGTCTTTGGCAGTATTTTTTGGGGGGGCCTGCAACAGGCCCGCTGGCGGCTTGACGTGCTGCATCACCCGCTTGAAGGCTTCGGCGGCCTCCGGGGTCTGCAGCGCCGGAATCTCCTCGCGCTCCACCATGCGGATGGCCCCGCAGGGGCACATGTCCACGCAGGCCGGTTCCAGCCCCTTGGCGCGTCGCTCGGCGCACATGTCGCACTTGACCACCGGCAGGTCGTGGTCGCCGGAGCAGAAGATGGACCCGAAGGGGCAGGCTGTGAGGCACTCCTTGTGGTCGCACTCCACACAGCGCTGCTGGTCCAGGATCAGGGCGCCCTCGGCATCGCGCCGAAGGGCGTCCCGGGTGCAGACCCGCATGCACTGCGGGTTGTCGCAGTGCTGGCAGTAGAGTGGCATCATGACACCGCCCCTGGTGCGGGTCATGTTGATGCGTGGCTGGGTGTGGGTGAACCTGCAGACCATCTCGCAGGTCTCGCAGCCGATGCACTTGCTGTAGTCGATGAAAAGCCGTTTGGGCATGGTGGTCTCTGGCGCTTAAAGCAGCTCGCCGGGCTTGATGTAGTCCTTGTCGTAGTCGTAATCGTGCACGCGGTCCTGGGCCTTGAGGTCCAGCCACTCCGCCAGGGAGCGGGCGGCGCGCAGCCCGCTGTACACGGCCTTGCCGATCTTGCTGGGGCCGCTCAGGGCGTCACCGGCCACGAACACCCCGGCCAGGCGCGTCATCTGCAGCCAGTGCACGTCCCCCTTGCGCACGTTGTCCAGCCCCAGCTCCTTGGCAAAGGGCGCGGTGGGGATCTCGCCGATGGCCGTGACCACCATGTCCACTGCCAACGAAACCTGCTTGCCCGATTCCGGCAGGGGGCAGCGGCGCCCGGACTCGTCCGGCTCGCCCAGACGGCACTGCAGCAGCTCGATGCCCTCCACCTTGTCCTGGCCCAGGATGCGCACCGGCGTCACCAGCTCCATCCACTCCACCCCGGAGCGCTCCAGGAGCTCGATCTCGTAGGTGCCGCAGGGGGCCTCGTTGCGGGTGCGTCGGTAGAGCATGTAGACCTTGGCGGCTCCGTGGGCCACCGAGCTGTGGGCCACGTCCACGGCGCTGTGCCCGGCCCCGATCACGGCGATGCGTTTGCCCGCCACCTCGATGGGTTTGACCTGCGCCACGGCATAGTGCAGGGCCCGGATGGGGAAGAGGAACTGCAGGCCGGAATAGACCCCGGGCAGGTCCTCGCCGGGTACGTTGAGCTTGCGCGAGAGCCAGGTGCCCGTGCAGATCATCACCGCGTCGTGCTCTTCCACCAGCTCGCCCAGGCTGACCATGTCCTCGGTGAAGTGGTCCCCGGCATCCACGTGCAGACGCTCAGCCGAGCTGATCTTGGTGCGCAGATGGAAATGCACGTGGTGGTGCTCCAGATGCGCCACACCCTCGGCAATGCGCTGCTCCGGGATCCTGTGGCCCGGGATGCCGAAGACCATGAGTCCGCCGGCCTTGGGCAGCTTGTCGTAGACGTGCACCGCGTAGCCCTGGCAGGCCAGATAGCCCGCTGCGGCCAGTCCCGAAGGCCCGGCCCCGATGATGGCCACGCTGCGGCCATTGAGTGGGGGCGGTTCCTGGCACAGATACGCAAAATTCATCCCGTGTAACATGCAGACCTCGTTGCTTCCGCTGGAGTGGTGGCGGGGCGCCGGGCGCCCCTTTCCTTCCTCTTGCCATGAAACCAGCAGGGATGGAACCTTTGTACAAAAATTAGCATAAGAGTGGAACCGGAAATGCGGCCCTGGCCGGGAACCAGGATGGGACCGGACGCCCATACGGTTTTGGTGTTATTTCGGCAAATGGTGCATATTTGGTTGGTTCCAAAGCTCGCCCCGGCCCTGCGGGAGCCCCTGTCCGGCCGCACCCAGCTGCCAATGCAGTGTGGCCCGGTTTATGCTTGTTACAGCGCAGCCTGGGACATGCGTGACGGATCACCGGCGCGGAACCTGCACCAGCGGACAGGTTTTTCGCACCAGAACGCCGCACGGTGATCCCGGGTTTTTTCGTGCGGTGGGGCGGGGCGCTGGTTGCCCCCTTGTGGTCCGGCGTGTTAATCGCTGGCAGAGAACGTAGTTACTTAACCGTTCCGGCGGCTCTGCCGTCCGGACCAGAGCTGCGGCGTTGTCTTTCAGAGGACTGCGGGCCGATGGCCCGCCCCCAAAGCGGAGCGGCGCAGGAGCGACCATGGGCATGATCCCCTCGGAAAAAGTACAGGATGTGGCCAAAGCCCTGCGGCAACGGGCCACTTTTTTTCTGGATAGCGACCCCAAGGATCTTTCCCGGGAGGATTTCGCCACCATCGGCGGCTATCTGCAAGGGCTGGCCGAGAGCCTCGAGGGTACCGCCAAGCGTCTGAATCGGGGGGCGCTCCTGCGAGGGCTGGCGACCTGCGTGGTCTATGCGGTGTTGCTGGGCGTGCTGTGCCATTTGTTCTACCAGTATGGCCCCTACGAGGATAAGTACTACCTGAAGCTGGCCAGGGAAGTCTTTTCCCAGGAGCACGCCGCCGAGCTGGTCTTCTATTTCCGGGCCGGTGCCGCACTGTTCTGCGCTCTGTTCGTGTTCTTCCTTTCCGTGTTCTGTTCCATCATCTTGTGTGCGGTCTGCAAACTGTTCCTGCCCCGCCTGGTCAACTCCCTGACGGAATCGGTGGTTGCAAGCCTGCTGGCCTCCGTGGCATACTATCTGTACTATGAACATGTCTTCAAGACCGGATTGGCCAAGTCTTTCCTCTGATTCCTTCGGCCCCCCAGCACTGCGCAGCGTCCATGCCGTCTCGCGGCGCAGAGGAGCGCGCGGGTGAGGTTGCTGCTGCTTCTGGCCGTGCTCCTGCTTGGGGGGGTGGTGGTGTTGCAGCAGCAATGGCTGCGGGAAAAGGAGCTGGAACTGCAGGCCACCCTGGCCCTGCAACACGAGTTGGCCCTGGAGTCCGCGGGCTCCAAGGGCGCCTTGGCCGGGCTCTACTTCTCCACCCGCACCGATCGCCAGGCCCTGCTCAGGTTGCGTCGCCTGGTCTCGGTGAAAGAGCATCTCATCGAAAGCCTGCAGAAGGGGCACGTGCTCCTGGTCACGGCCTACAGCGCCGAGGAAGGGCAGACCGACTCCAGCCCCTTCATCACGGCCAGCAACAGCCGGGTGCGCCACGGCATCGTGGCCGTGTCCCAGGACCTGTTCCGCAAGGGCTGGGTCTTCGGGCGCAAGGTCTACATCGTGGGGCACGGCGTCTACACCATCGAGGACCTGCTCGCCCAGCGCAAGGTCAATCAGCTGGACATCTTCATGACCAACAAGGACAACGCCATCCAGTTCGGCCGCAAGAAGTTGCGGGTTTTTCTCCTGGGTGCCTGAATCCGCCGTTGTTTCTGGCACGTGGCACTTGACCGGGGCCTACACTCGGTGGCAACAGTACAACAGTTGGGCAGGCGCGGCGCCTAGGGTGGCGAGTGGGGCGCGGCCTGCGGGACATGTGGTCTCCCCAAGGGGGTGGGTATGAACAAAGTGTCGCTGGTCCTGTGTCTGGCTGTGGGGCTCCTGCTGTTGGGCGGCTGCGCCGTGCAGTACTCCCACCCCTCCGCGCCCCAGTCGCTTTGGGACACGGACTACCACCGCTGCGTGGTGGAAGCCGACTATGCCGTGGTTTTTCACCACTACAGCACCGTGGCCGATGACCCCGACACCTCCCGGTTCCTGCACTACAGCCCCCGCTATCGGAAGTTCATCCGGCAATGCATGGCTGACAAAGGTTATGAATACGACGATTCCCTCAAGACCGTGCTCTTCGGAAAGCCCTGAGCACTGGGCCCGCATGGTTCCGGACCACGGTCGCGACCCGCGGGGGGCAAGGGCGTGAGCAACACTTCCACCGCCAAGATCCTGCTCGAGAGCACCGGCAGATTGCTGGCCACGCTTCCCTATCGCCCCGAGGACATGCAGCCGGGCAAGGAAATCACCTGGCACGAGGAGGGGCGGGGTTGGCAAATGTTCGCCATTCTCGAGGTGGTGCACAGTGCCGACGTGGCCCTGGTCTTCGTGCGCGACCAACGCTGGGGCGGAGGCTGCTGAGCGCACCCCGCTCTTAACCCCCGCCGCGCTCCCCAATCCCGCGCAAGCGCTCCTGCCAGGCGTCCACCACGGCCAGGAGCGGTGGATCCAGCCTGACTCTGACTTCCCGCTCCACCTCCGGAGGCAGACCGAAGGCCGCCTCGGCCACGGCCCCGGCGATGCAGGCCTGGGTGTCGCTGTCCCCCCCAAGGGAGACGGCGGTGCGTACCGTGTCCTCGAAATCCTCGGCTTCCAGAAAGGCCAACAGGGCCTCGGGCACCGAACCCGCGCTGCTCACGTCGAAACCATACCAGGGGCGGATCTCCGCGATGCTGCGCTGCATGTCGTAGCCGATGCGGGTTTCCAGAAAGGCCCGCAGAGCGTCCTTGTCCTGCCCTTGGCGGGCCAGGCACACGGCTCCGGCCACGGCGCGGGCCGCCTTGACGCCTTCGGGGTGGTTGTGGGTGGGCAGAGCGGTGGCCGCCGCCTGCTGCAGCACGGTCTCCAGATCGTCGTAGAACCAGCCCACGGGGCTCACCCGCATGGCCGCGCCGTTGCCCCAGCTGTTGTAGGCGGGGGCGTTGTCGCTTTGCAGCCAGGCGAAGAACGCGCGCCCATACCCGGCATGGGGATAGCGTCGCCCCCAGAGGCGTAGGCCCGTGGCGTAGTCCTGCCCCTCCAGGAGGGCCCAGGCCACGGCCAGGGTCAGGACGCTGTCGTCGGTGAAGTGGCACTGCGGGGTGAACAGTGCGAAGTCCTTGGACTTCGTGGGGCTGCGCTCGAAGCGGGACCCGATGATGTCTCCGGCCAGGGCACCGAGCATGGCGACCTCCGTACAAGGGGGGGCAGTGCCCCCCTCAATGGATTTGGCAGGACTGTTAGCGCAATCCGCGCTCCTTCAGGAAGGGGGCGTAGCGCTTGTCGGTCTTCTTGATGTGGTTGACCACCCAGTTCTTGAGGAAGGTCAGGATTTCCGTGGTGATGGTGGCCTTGCCGGACTTGAGCTTGGCGGCGAAATCCGCGACCTTGCCCTTGAGTGCCTCGTGTTCGCGCTTGTGGGCCGCGGTTTCCGGGTAGTTGAAGCGTTTGAAGAGCTGTTCCTCGTGGTCGAAGTGGGTGACCGTGTAGGAGACCAGATCGCTTAGGAGGCGGTTGAGCACGTCCTCGCCCTTGCCGGCCTTGGTGGCGGCGTAGAGGGCATTGAGCAGACCCACCAGCTTCTGGTGTTGGGTGTCGATTTCCCGGATGCCCACGGACAGGCTGTGGGACCAGGAGACCAGGGTGTTCTGGTCGTTGGCCTTCATGTCCTGGATCAGGTCCCCCAGCTCCAGGGACATGCCGGACAGCTCCTCGATGGCGCGGGAGGCGTCGTGGACCCCGTCGGCGATGTTCACGGCGATTTCGCGCACCTCGCCCACGGCCCGGTTGATTTCGGTGCTGGAGGCGGACTGTTCCTCGGCGGCGGCGGCGATGTTGGCGATCTTGGCGGCATTGTCCTCGGCGTGGTGCAGGATGAGCCGGGCGGATTCCCCGGAGCTCCCGGCCAGGGAAGAGGCTTCGGAGG
>CAZNSV010000193.1:0-6460 GCA_964575775.1 uncultured Desulfovibrionaceae bacterium | reverse complement strand
AGCCGCAACTCTACCGGATCGAGATCCAGGACAAGCTCAACATCAGCTTTCCCTTCAACCCGCAGCTGAGCAGCACCGTGCAGTTGCGCACGGATGGGCGTATTACGCTGCCCCTGGTTGGCGACGTGGCGGCGGAGGGGCTGACTACCGAGGAGCTGTCCCGCCGGTTGGTGGAACAGTACCGCAAGTACCTGCGCAATCCCGTGATTACCGTGTCGTTGGTGGAGTTCAACGTCAAGATCGAGGAGCTGCGTCGGGCCATCACCACGGCGGCGCGCGGCCAGAGCAGAATCGCGCCTGTAGCGCCGGATGGTAGAATCTCGCTGCCCATCATCGGCAATATGCAGGCCGCGGGATTGACCGTGAACGAGCTCGAGGCGCACATCAACGAGCGCTACGGCACCCACGTCCGCAACATGCAGACCACGTTGATTCTCAACGAGATCCGGCACATGAAGTTCTACGTCTTCGGCGAGGTGACGCAGCCCGGGGTCTACGAGCTGCCCAACCAGGCCGGGATCCTCGACGTTTTTGCCGTGGCCAGGGGCTACACCACCGCCGCCAACCTGGAACAGGTGCTGGTCTTTCGCAGCAACGGGCTCAAGGAGCCCGTGGTCTTCATGGTCAATGTCCAGGCCATGCTGGACCAGGGGCAGCTCTACCCCGAGCTGACCATCCAGCCCGCGGACATGGTCTACGTGCCCAAGACGCGGCTGGACCACGCCACCGACATGATCGCCAAGATCTTCACCAAGGGGCTCTACAGCATCCTGCCGTTCCAGAGCTCGTTCAGCGTCAGTTACGAAATACTCAAGGGCGATGCGGTCACCTTTTGAGTCGTTCCGGCCTTGGGCCGGAGTCGGATCGGAAACCTTCCGGCTTGCAGCAGCAGATTCCGTGCGGGTAGTGGTACCCGGGGGTGGGGCATGAGTGATACCGGCGCAACGGTCCAGAGTTTTTTCCGCGAGTTCATCTTCATCGTCTTCTACCGCAAGAAGCTGGTCATCCTGACCACCCTGGCCATGCTGGCCCTGTCCGTGGCTCTGGCCGTCCTGCTGCCGCCGGTGTACCAGTCCGCTTCAAAGTTCTTCGTGAGCGTGGCGGAGCAGATCGACCCGCTGCAGCGCGAGCGCTCCTACAGTCTCAAGGAGGAGTTGATCCGCCAGATCCAGAGTCAGAAGGAGCTGGTCTACTCCACGCCGGTGTTGCTCAGGGCGGCGCGGCAGCTCCAGCCCGAGGCCACGGAGGAGGAACTGATCGACCTGGTGGAGGAGTTGCGCAAGAATCTCTCGGTGGTCCCCCCCAAGGGCGACAGTTTCGAGGGCACCAACGTCTTCTACATGACCTACAAGGGGCGCGAGCCCGAGGCCGTGCTGCTGGCCGCCCAGGCCCTCACCGAGAGCTATGTCCAGGCCTACGCGGAGCTTTCCAGGACCCGCGCGGAGTATTCCTACGGCTTTTTCAAGGATCAGGTGGAGCAGCTCGAGGCCGAGATGAAGGCTCGCGGTCAGCAGCTGCGCAACTACGAGGTCCGCCACGCCAACATCCTTCTGGACATCCTGAACCTCGAATCCGGCAAGACCAACGTGGAGGTGGGGCCCCAGGCCCTCATGACCCAGACCCAGGCCAAACGACTGCAGTTACAGCAGGAACTGGACTCCCTCAACGTGATCATCGCGGCCCTGGAGCAGGCGGCCGTGGACAGCGACATCCCTGTGGTGCTGCCGGAGATGGAGGGCGCTGGGAAAACCCTCTCGGCCTTTCGCATCAAGGTGGCGCAACTGCAGTTGCAGATCAACGAGCTGAGGACCAGGTTCACCGAGGCCTACCCGCCCCTCGCCGAGTTGCAAGAGGAACTCGAACTGAACATCAAGCTGCTGCGCGAGGAGTTCCAGTCCCTGCTCAGGGCCAAGAAGATCGACGCCCAGGGGCTGGAGTCCCAGCTGGCGGAAGCGGACAGGAGCATCGCGGGCCTGCGGACCCAGATCAACAACACCGCCCAGGAGCGCTCCAACTACGAGAATCTGAAGCAGCAGTTCCAACTGGCCCAGGATGCCTACTCCAGCGCGGTGAACCAGCTGGAGAAGGCCAGGATGGCCGCCTCGCTGAACCAGGAGAAGCAGAACCTGACCCTGGTGGAGCAGGCACAGCTGCCCAGCAAGCCGGTGAAGCCCAACCGGCCGCTCATCGTGGTGCTGGGGCTCTTCGGCGGGCTGCTGCTGGGGTTGGCCCTGGCCCTGACCGTGGACTTCTTCGACCACACCCTCAAGACGCCGGAAGACATCGAACGCTATCTGGGGGTGCCCTGCATCGGCTCCATCTCGGAGGTCTCCTGACCGTGGATCGGCCGTGCCGCAGAGCGGTGAGCGGGGGGGGCGTCACGCCCTCGGTGGAGAGCACGGCGACACGCCCGGCGGGCGTGTCGCCGGCGGGACCGCCCCGTGCCTGAGCTGCTGCACAGTCTGTGGGCGGTGGTGCCCCTGGCCTGGAGTGAGAACGCCCTGCTGCTGTTGGGGCTGGGTTGCCTGCTGGCCCTCTTGGGGGCGCTGTTTCTGCTTTGGCTGCAGACCAGACCCCAAAGGCGGCAGAGCGACTTTCCCGTGCGCCCCTTGACGCTGTGCTTCACCCTCTGGGTCTGCGCCACGGTGCTCTGGGGCAGTTATTTCTGGTCCCTGCCCCTGGCCGGGGCCTTCGACCTGACCGTGGACCGGGCCCTGTTCCTCCTGGTGTTGGCTGGGGCGGTCTTCAGGATCCTGCGGGAGCGACAGCGCCCTCGACACGACTTCAGCCAGGAACTACTGCTTTTTGTGGTGCTTGTGCTTGGGTTCATTTCTATGAGTCTGCACGGGTTCACGGCGACGCACTTTTCCCAGGCCAAGCCCTGGTTCATCTATTTGAGCGGCTATCTCCTGCCCGTTGCGGGCTTTACCATCACGCACCTCTTTCTGGACCCCGAGCGGGATTACCCTCTGCTACTGGGGGGGCTTTTCCTGCTGGGGCTCTATGTGGCACTACTGGCCTTTTTGGAAAACTACGGGCTGGGGCGGTTCGTCTACCCCCGCTACATCGACGACCGCAGCATTCTCCTGCACCTGGACCGGTCCAGGGGGCCCTTTCTCAACGCGGCCTTCAATGGGCAACTGTTGTGCATCTGCCTCCTGGCGGGAGTGGCCGTGTTGCCCCTGTTGCGCTTCCCCGGCATCTTGCTCCACTGCGTCCTGCTGGCGGTGTATGTCCCGGCCATCTGGTTCACGCGCACCCGGTCGGTGTACCTGCAGTTTGCCATGCTGCTGTTGGGCTTGCTACTCTGTTATCGCTCCACCTGGCCCAAGCTGAAAGTGCTGGCCATTCCCATGGTGGCCGTGCTGTTCCTCTTGCTGGTGAACATGGAGCGCCTGGCGTCGGAGGACCGCAGCGCGGGGGGGCTCTACCAGGTCAAGGAGATCGACATCCGCTTCGAGCTCATGAGCAAGTCGCGGGAACTCATTGCCCGAGCACCTTTTTTCGGGGTGGGGCTGGCCCAGTTCCGCAGCGCTTCTCAGTTCACGGCCAGTGAGGCCGAGTACCAGCACAACCATCTCCTGGGCCTGGCTTCGGAGCTGGGGCTGGTGGGTCTGGGGGTCTACCTGCTTTTCCTGGGGCTGCTGTTCCGGCGCTACCTGCGGGTGGTGGCAGCAGTGCCCCAGGAACGGTTCATCAATCCCAACCTGGTGCTGCTCCTGGGGTTGGGGCTGCTCTGCAGTCTGATCAGCAACACCTTCGTGGAACCTTCGCTGCACATCTTCGCCAATCTCAATTTTTTTATCCTGGCTGGCATGGTCCAGCGCCTCCACGAACGTTACGTGGTCCAGGCCGCCTGACACCTCACCGCCCATGGCGACGGCAAAGTCCGTCAAGTCAGTACAGCGGGGCGGGCAGGGGGGTGCATGGGCTCAGCCGAGGGCCTGTGACCTTACAGGCTGAAGCCTTCGCCCAGGTACACGCGGCGGGCGCGGGCGTCGGCCACGATCTCGGCGGGGGCGCCTTCGAGGATGGTGCGCCCCTCGTAGACCAGGGAAGCCCGGTCGCAGATGGTCAGGGTCTCGCGGACGTTGTGGTCCGAGATGAGCACCCCGATGCCGCGCGTCTTGAGGCCGTTGATGATGCCCTGGATGTCGTCCACGGCCAGGGGATCGATGCCGGCAAAGGGCTCGTCCAGCAGGATGAAGCGGGGTTTGCGGATCAGGGCCCGGGCGATTTCAAGACGGCGGCGCTCCCCGCCGGAGAGGTGCAGGGCCTTCTGCTCGGCCAGGTGGCCGATGCCCAGTTCTTCCAGCAGCTCGTCGGCCCGCTGCTGCTGCTCCTTGCGCGATAGGCCGGTGTACTCCAGGATCAGGGCCAGGTTCTGGCGCACGCTGAGCTTGCGGAACACGGAGCTTTCCTGGGGCAGGTAGCTCACGCCCCGGGCCGCGCGTTCGTGCAGGGGCCAGTGGGTGATGGGGGTGTCGTCCAGGCTGACCTGCCCCTGAGTGGGTTTGAGGATGCCCACCAGCATGTGGAAGGTGGTGGTTTTTCCGGCGCCGTTGGGGCCCAGCAGGCCCACGATCTCGCCCTGCTCCAGGTGCAGGGAGACCCCGCAGACCACCTCGCGGCGGCCATAACGCTTGCTCAGGTCCTTGGCTGCAAGGCCGCTCATGGGCGTGGCTCCCCTAGGTGCAGGACAGCGGAGTGGGGCGGAAAAGAGCGGGTCATGACGGGCCTGGCCTCAGGGCGCCTTGAGCCCTTCGGGGGCCTGGAAGGTGGCGTTGACCCGCTGGCCCTGCCCCCCGCGCACTTCGCTGCGGTTTTCCTTGAGATTGAAGGTGATGGTGTGCCCCTTGATGCTGTTCTGGCCGTCCTTGAGCACGGGGTCGCCTTCCATGACCAGCAGGCCCTGGGCCACGTGATAGGTGGCGGTCTTGCAGGTGCCGAGCTTGCCCTGATAGTCGATGTGCACGCCCCCGGAAGCCACGATGCGCTCGATGGCGCCCGGGTCCATGGCGGCCACGCCGGGGCCACTCTCGGTCTTGCCCGAGAGCAGGATGGTGATGGTGGCGGCGGTGATGGTCACGTCCTGGCGCGTGACGCGCACGTTGCCGGTGAAGGTCACCTCCTTGCCGGAGGGGCTGTAGCGCATGCTGTCGGCCTGGATGTTCACGGGCACGGTCCCGGCGGCAAAGGCCGGGCACAGACTCAGGAGCAGGGTCAAGAGACAGCAGAAGATGGGGTACAGGGCCCTGTGCATCACTGTGGGGACTCCCCTTGCGGCTCCATGAAGCCGGCATCCACGTAGACGGTGGCGTCCACGCCGTTTTCCGCGAGGATCAGGTCCTCGACCAGCAGATAGCGCACCTGATCGGCGCGGCACACGAACTTGGCGCCCGTGAGGGTCACGCCTCCGGACAGGGTCAGGCTGCGCTCGGCTTCGCTGTAGACCAGCTCCCCGGCCGTGAGCTGGTTCTGCTCGTAGGTGGCGTGCACCGTGGGCCAGAGCCGGGCCGTGCCCTGCTCCTGCCGGATGGAGCCCTTGGGGGCCTGCACGCTGAGCAAGCCTTCGCCCTGCCCCACCCGGTAGCTGATCAGGGGCTCCGTCACTTCCACCAGGCCTTCTTCCTGCAGGTATTGGGCCTGGGTGGCGGAGAGCTGCCAGTGCAGCTCCCCCTTTTCGCCCTGGGACAGGGTGATGCCCTTGAGGGAGAGGTCCACGTCCAGCTCCGCCTGCAGGTCCACCTTGGCCACCCTGGCCGCGGTCTCCTGCAGGTGCTGGAGCGCTTGGCGCTGCACCCACTGGTACCACAGGAAGCCTCCGCCCGCCAGGAGCAGGAGCAGCGCGGCCAGGCCAAGCTTGCGCACGGCTCAGCTCCAGTCCTGGAACTGCTGGGCCAGGCGCCCCTGGGCCAGGAGCAGGAAGCGTACGGCCTCGCGCACGGCGCCGTGCCCGCCGGGGGTCCGGGCCACCCAGGCCGCCAGGCGGAACAGTTCCGGCGCGGCGTCCGCCACGACCATGGGCAGGCCCACCAGGCGCAGGGGCGTGAGGTCCACCCAGTCGTCGCCCAGGTAGGCCATTTCCCGCAGGTCGTAGCCACGCCGCTGGGCGATATCCTGCAGCACGCCGCCTTTTTTCAGGTGACCGGCGAAGTATTCCGTGATGCCCAGCTCCCGCACCCGCGTCTCCACGGCCCGGGAGTTCAGGCCCGTGATCACCGCCACCTCGAGACCCGCTGCCTGGGCCAGCTTGATGCCCAGGCCGTCGGCCACGCAGAAGCGCTTGGCGATGCTGCCGTCGGCCAGGTAGAACAGGCCGTTTTCCGTGAGCACGCCGTCCACGTCCAGCACCAGCAGGCGCACGGCTCGGGCCAGGCGCAGGGCCTGGCGGCTGAAGCGCCGCTGGGGGGCCTGGCGTTGGGCATTGACAGGCAGCCGTAAAACCCGGAAAATCCGC
>CAZNSV010000192.1:0-6487 GCA_964575775.1 uncultured Desulfovibrionaceae bacterium | reverse complement strand
GAAGGTCCAGCGGACTGTTCGCTGAACACAATACTGCATTATCAACCAATTAAGGAGGCCAGTATGGCTATCGATTTCTTGGTCCACGAGGCCGCGGACGGCGTGGGCGTCGTTGTGGTGGAAGGGCTGAAAGCCAATCAGGAGATCAGCGGCTGGGTGATGAAGGAAGACCAGACCCTGAAGGTGAAGATCCTCAACGACATTCCCATCGGGCACAAGGTGGCGCTGCAGGACTTCGCGGTGGGCGACACGGTCATCAAGTACAACACGGACATCGGCAAGGTCGTGGCTCCCATCAAGAAGGGTGAGCACCTGCACGTCCACAATGTCAAAACCAAGAGGTGGTAAGCCATGCAGACCAAATTTCTCGGATACCGTCGTGAGAACGGCCGCGTCGGGGTGCGCAACCATGTGATCATCCTGCCCCTGGACGACCTGTCCAACGCCGCGAGCGAGGCCGTGGCCAACAACGTGAAGGGCACCCTGGCCCTGCCCCACGCCTACGGGCGCCTGCAGTTCGGCGAGGACCTGGACCTGTACTTCCGCACCCTCATCGGCACGGGCTGCAACCCCAACGTGGCCGCGGTGGTGGTCATCGGCATCGAGCCCCAGTGGACCCAGCGCATCGTGGACGGCATCGCCAAGACCGGCAAGCCCGTGGCCGGGTTCGCCATCGAGAAGCACGGCGACTTCAACACCATCTGCGCCGCCTCCCGCAAGGCCAAGGAGTTCATGCACTGGGCCAGCGAAATCCAGCGCGTGGAGTGCGACGTGAAGGATCTGTGGATCTCCACCAAGTGCGGCGAGTCCGACACCACCTCCGGCATCGCCACCAACCCCACCGTGGGCAACGCCTACGACAAGCTCTATGAGCTGGGCAACACCCTGCTCTTCGGCGAGACCACCGAGCTCACCGGCGGCGAGCACCTGGTGCTGGAACGCTGCGCCAACGACGAAGTGCGCAAGAAGTTCCAGTTCTACTTCGACCGCTACGCCAAGGTGGTGGACGATCACAAGACCAGCGACCTCTCCGACTCCCAGCCCACCAAGGGCAACATCGAGGGCGGCCTGACCACCATCGAGGAGAAGGCCCTGGGCAACATCCAGAAGATCGGCCGCAAGGCGCCCGTGGTGGGCTGCCTGGAGAAGGCGGAAGAGCCCACCGGCCCCGGCCTGTGGTTCATGGACTCCTCCTCCGCCGCCGCCGAAATGGTCACCCTCTGCGCCGCCGCGGGCTTCGCCATCCACTTCTTCCCCACCGGCCAGGGCAACATCATCGGCAACCCCATCCTGCCCGTGATCAAGCTCTGCGCCAACCCCCGCACCCTGCGGACCATGGAAGAGCACTTCGACGTGGACGTCTCCGGCCTGGTGCGCCGTGAGATGACCATGGACCAGGCCGGCGATGCCCTGCTGGACATGATGCTGCGCACCGCCAACGGCCGCCTCACCTCCGCCGAGGTCCTGGGCCACCGCGAGTTCATCATCACCCGCCTCTACGAAAGCGCCTAAGTTTCTCTGCGTTCACGCGGAGTCATCAGGCAAAGCGGGCCGGGGGGCGACTCCCGGCCCGCATGCTTTGGTAGGGGGCACGGCGCCCCAAGGCTCCGAAATCGCTTGCGCTGGGTAAAAAGCCTGCTACTGTGGCAGAACCGGAAACCGGCAATCACGCCAGGGGTTCCGCAAGCCCAGGACAGGCAGACCATGCCCCGGTTCGATTTCGACCTCGGCGTCATCGGCGGCGGCGCCGCTGGCCTGACCCTCACGGCGGGGGCGGCCCGGCTCGGGGTGCGGACCCTGCTCGTGGAGCGGCGTCCGGCCCTGGGGGGCGACTGCCTGCACTATGGCTGCGTGCCCTCCAAGACCCTCATCGCCTCGGCCCGGGCCTGGCGGCTCATGCGGCGCGCCCGGGACTTCGGCCTGCCCCCCGTGCCGCTGCCGGAGGGGCCGGTGGACTTCGCCCCCATCCGGGAGCGCATCCGGTCCGTAATCGCCGCCATCCAGCACCACGACTCCGTGGAGCGCTTTCAGGGGCTGGGCGCCCGGGTGCTCTTCGGCCAAGCCGCCTTCCTGGACCCGCACACCATCCGCGTGGGGGCGAGGACCTACAGTGCGGCGCGGTGGGCCGTGGCCACCGGGTCGAGCCCGGCCGTGCCCCCGGTGATGGGCCTGGAGGGCGTGGACTTTCTCACCAACGAGACGCTTTTTTCCCTGGAGCGGCTGCCCGAGGACCTGCTGATCCTCGGGGGCGGCCCCATTGCCGTGGAAATGGCCCAGGCCCTGCAACGCCTGGGCTGCCGCGTCACCCTGGTGCAGCGCAGCGCCAGGCTGCTCTCCGGCGAGGACGCGGACCTGGCCGACACCCTGCAAGGGGCGCTGGAGGCCGAGGGCGTGCGGGTGCTCACGGGCATGACCCTGCTGGAGGCGCGGGAGGAGCAGGGGGCCAAGCTGCTCCTGGCGCGGGACGCCCAGGGGCGCGAGTTCGTCTTGCGCGCGGCGGCCTTGCTGGTGGCGCTGGGGCGCAGCCCCAACACTGCAGCCCTGGACCTGCCCCAGGCCGGGGTGGCCTTCGGACCCAAGGGCATTCCCACGGACCGCCGCCTGCGCAGCAACCAGCGCCACATTTTCGCCCTGGGCGACGTCACCGGCCAGCATCTCTTCACCCACGCCGCCGGGTACGAAGGGGGCGTGGTCCTGGCCAACGCCGTGTTCCGTCTCCCCAAACGCACGGATTACACCTGGCTGCCCCGCGCGGTGTACACGGACCCGGAGCTGGCGGTGATGGGCCGCACCGAAAAAGAACTGCAGGCAGCGGGTACGCCCTACAGCGTCCTGAGCGAGGCCTTTGCGGACAACGACCGCGCCGTGGCCGAGGGCGCGGGCCAGGGCAGGCTCAAACTGCTGCTGGACCGCAGGGAGCGCGTCCTGGGCGTGCAGATCGTGGGCCCCCGCGCCGGGGACCTGCTGGGGGAGTGGGTCGCGGTGCTCAACGGCAGGCTGCGGCTGTCCACCCTGGCCTCCGCCGTGCACCCCTATCCGACCCTGGCCGAGATCAACAAACGGGCCGCGGGCAGTGTCCTGGCCCCCAAACTCTTCGGCGGCCTGCCCAGGCGGGTCCTGAAGCTGCTGTTTCGCTACCGGGGGGCCGCCCCCCCGGATGGCGCGGAGCGCGGTTGACGTACCGTGAGCACGTTCAAGCCCCAGGAGAGCGAGCATGATCACCGAGTTGACCGACATCGCCAGACTGTTGCGCCGCCTCATTCTGGAATCTTCCACAGCGGCCGGTTCCGGCCACCCCAGCTCCTCGCTGTCGGCGGTGGAGCTCATGACGGCGCTGTGCTTCGCCCCCGCCGCTGCACGCGGACCGTATTTCCGCTACGATCCACAGGAGCCCGGCCACCCCAACAACGACCGGCTGCTCTTTTCCAAGGGGCACGCCAGCCCGCTGTTCTACGCCCTCTGGGCCGTGGCCGGGGAGCTGCCCTTTGCGGAGCTGCGGGAGTTCCGCCGCTTTCACAGCCCCTTGGAAGGGCACCCCACCCCGCGCTTCCGGTTCACCGAGGCGGCCACCGGCTCCCTGGGGCAGGGGCTCTCCATCGGCCTGGGCCTGGCCCTCAACGCCAGGTACCTGGACAAGCTGCCCTACCGGACTTTCGTGCTCCTGGGCGACAGCGAAATGGCCGAGGGCGCCCAGTGGGAGGCCCTGCAGCTGGCGGCCCACTACCGCCTGGACAACCTGATCGGCATCCTGGACGTGAACCGCCTGGGCCAGCGTGGAGAAACGCTTCTCGGCCACGACATCGAGGCCCACGCGCGGCGGATCGCGGCCTTCGGTTGGCACGTGCTCCTTGTGGAGGACGGACACGATCTGGAGCAGATTCTGGCCGCCTATGACCAGGCCCTGACCCTGCAGGGCGCGCCGGTGATGCTGGTGGCCCGCACGCGCAAGGGCGCCGGGGTCTCGCTGCTGGAAGACCAGGACGGCTGGCACGGCAAGCCCCTGAACCAGGAGCAGTGCCGGGTCGCTCTGACCGAGCTGGGCGAGACTCCGCTGCGCACCTGGCCCTGTTTGGCCGCGCCCGAGGCCCTGCGCCCGGCAGCGCCGTTGCCGGGAGAGGCGCCCCCGGAGTTGGCCTACGAGCCCGGGCAGGGCGTGGCCACCCGCGAGGCTTACGGCCGGGCCCTGGCCCGGCTGGCCGAGGCCCATCCGGAGCTGGTGGTGCTGGACGCCGAGGTGAGCAATTCCACCCTGGCCGAGCTGTTCAAGCGGGTCTGTCCGGAGCGCTTCTTCGAGATGTACGTGGCGGAGCAGAACATGGTGGGCACGGCCCTGGGACTGTCCCTGCGCGGCAAGAAGCCCTGCGTGTCCAGCTTCGCCGCCTTCCTGACCCGGGCCGCGGACCAGCTGCGCATGGCGCGCTACTCCGAGGGCAACCTGCTGGTCTGCGGCTCCCACGCCGGGGTCTCCATCGGCGAGGACGGCGCCTCGCAGATGGGGCTCGAGGACCTGGCCCTGTTCCGCGCCATCCTGGACGCGGCCGTGCTCTACCCCTCGGACGCCGTGAGCTGTGAACGCCTGGTGGAGCAGGGGCTGCGGCACCGGGGTCTCACCTACCTGCGCACCACCCGGGGCAAGACGCCCGTGCTCTACGACAACGAGGAAGCCTTTCCCCTGGGCGGGAGCAAAGTGCTGCGCGCCAGCCCCCTGGACCGGGCCACGGTGGTCGCGGCGGGCATCACCCTGCACGAGGCCCTGGCCGCGGCCCGGGAGCTGGCCCGGGAGGGCCTCCCCATTCGGGTCCTGGACTGCTACAGCATCCAGCCCCTGGACGTGGCCGCCCTGCGCCGGGCTGCCCGGGAAACCGGCCTGCTGCTCACGGTGGAGGACCACTACGCGGCCGGGGGGCTGGGCGAGGCAGTGCTCGCGGCCCTGGCCGGGGAACCCGCCCCCGTGCATGTGCTGGCCGTGCGGGTCCTGCCCCACAGCGGCACCCCCGAGGAGCTGCTGGACTACGCCGGGATCTCCCGCCGAGTCATCGCGGCCAGGCTCAGGGAACTGCTCGCCTGAGGGACAGAGGCTATGGGGGCACCGCACAAAAAAAGCCCTGCCGGAACACCGCATGAGGGCGGCAGTCCGGCAGGGCCAGGATCGGTGCGCAGGGGAGGTCAGGGCAGGGGCGCGGCCTGACCGGTCAGCTTCTCGTAGGCCTCGCGATAGCGGGCTCCGGTCTGCTCGATGATCTCCTGCGGCAAGGTCGGCGGGGGCGGTTCCTTGCCCCAGGGCTGGGCCGAAAGCCAGTCGCGCAGGTACTGCTTGTCGAAGCTGGGCTGCCCCTTGCCTGGGGCATAGCCCGCCATGGGCCAGAAGCGCGAGGAGTCCGGGGTCAGCACCTCGTCGATGAGCAGCAGCTTACCGTTCTGCAGCCCGAACTCGAACTTGGTGTCCGCGATGATGAGGCCCCGCGTCTCGGCGTAGTCGCGCCCCTTGGTGAACAGCTCCAGACTCAGGCGCTCGGCCTCGGCCAGCACGTCCTTGCCGGCAATGGCCTCGGCCTGGGCCACGGTGATGTTCTCGTCGTGGGCGCCCAGTTCGGCCTTGGTGCTGGGCGTGAACAAGGGGCGGGGCAGCTTTTCCGACTCCTGCAGCCCAGGGGGCAACACGTGGCCGCAGACCGCGCCGGTCTTCTTGTAGTCGCTCCAGCCGGAACCGGTGATGTGCCCCCGCACGATGCACTCCACGGGCAGGGGTTTGGCCCGGCGCACGATCACGGCGCGCCCCTCGAGCATGTCGGCGTGCTTTTGCAGCACGGCGGGGAAGTCGCGCGTCTCGGCGGCCAGGATGTGGTTCTGCACCAGGTCCGCGAAGCGCTCCATCCAGAACAGGGTGATGCGGTTCAGGATCACGCCCCGGTAGGGGATGGGTTCGTTCATGACCACGTCGTAAGCCGAGATGCGGTCCGTGGCCACGATGAGCAGGGTGGTGGGGTCCACCTCATAGATGTCGCGCACCTTGCCCCGCGAGAGCAGGGGCAGTTCGTCGATGCGGGTCTGGGTCACTATCTGCATGGGTCCTCCGAAGGATTGCGGGATCAGGCCTTGCGCGGCAGGCGGCACTCCACGGAGCGGGCATGGGCCTCCAGCCCCTCCAGCCGGGCCAGACGGGCGATCTTGGCGCCGTGGGCCGCCACATAGCCGCGATTGGCGGCGATGAGGCTCGACTTCTTGCAAAAGGTCTCCACCGAAAGGCCGGAGGAGAAGCGGGCCGTGCCCATGGTGGGCAGCACGTGATTGGGCCCGGCCCAGTAGTCGCCCACGGGCTCCGGGGTGTGCGCACCCAGGAAGATGGCGCCCGCGTGGCGCACCGCGCCGAGCACGCTCCAGGGGTCGGCCAGCACCAGCTCCAGGTGCTCCGGAGCCAGATGGTTCACCAGCTCCATGCCCGCCACCAGGTCCGGCACCAGCACCACCGCGCTCCAGTCCTCCAGGG
>CAZNSV010000191.1:0-6512 GCA_964575775.1 uncultured Desulfovibrionaceae bacterium | reverse complement strand
CAAGTCGGACTTTTTGGCAAACATGAGCCACGAGATTCGCACCCCGCTCAACGGCATGTTGGGCATGCTGCAGTTGCTGCAGCTCACGGTCCTGGACAAGGAGCAGCACGAGTACGTGGACACGGCGGTGCGCTGCTCCAGCCGCCTGACGCGCCTGCTGTCGGATATCCTGGACCTGGCGCGCATCGAGGCCGGGCGTCTGGAACTCAGGAGCGCCCTCTTCTCCCTGTCCGAGGTGCGGCAGGCCATTTTCGAGCTCTTGGCCCTGGCCGCGGACGAGAAGGGGCTGCGTCTGGAATTCCACATGGATCCGCGCATCCCCCAGCGCCTGATCGGCGACGAGGCCCGACTGCAGCAGATCCTCTTCAACCTGGTGGGCAATGCCGTGAAGTTCACCGACCAGGGCTCCGTGACCGTGGAAACCTGGCTCCTGGGGGCACCCGAGAGGGGGCGCTGCCGGGTGCTGTTCGTGGTCAAGGACACGGGCATCGGCATCACGGACGAACAGCTGCACTGCATCTTCGAGCCCTTTGTACAGGCCGAGGGCTCCTTTGTGCGGCGCTATCAGGGGGCCGGGCTGGGTTTGTGCATCGTGCAGCGCCTGGTGCACCTCATGGGCGGGGCCTGCATCGCCGTGCACGCCCCTGACGAGGGAGGCACGGAGATTTATGTGTCGCTGTCCTTCAAGGTTGCCGAGCCACGGGAGGCCGAGCCCTCCGACCCGGCAGGGGGCGTCTTGCCCCGCAACCACGGCACGCCGCTGCGGGTGCTGTTGGCCGAGGACGATGCCGTGAACCGGATGACGGTGGCCAAGCAGGTGGAAAAGTGCGGGCACACGGTCACGGCGGTGACGGACGGTCAGGAGGCCCTGGAGGCGCTGGCTGTGGGGACCTTCGATCTGGTGCTCATGGACATCCAGATGCCGATCCTGGACGGGGTGGCGGCCGCCCGGGCCATCCGCTCCGGTCAGGCGGGCGCGGGCAACGTGCGCATCCCCATCGTGGCCCTCACGGCCTATGCCATGCCGGGTGACAGAGAGCGGTTCCTGGCCGCGGGCCTGGACGATTATCTCTCCAAGCCCACGGAAATGACGGCCCTGGCCGCCAAGCTGGAGCGCATTCGCAGGCTGCGCGACGCGGCTTTGGGGGGGTGAGCCCCCGGGGCATGGTCGCTTGGTGCTGGGGTCAGGGCATGACCCGGCGGGCGTGCTCGCCGAGCACCTTGTGGATGGTGGCCCCCAGTTCCTGCAGGGACACGGGCTTGGCGAGGTAGTCGTCCATGCCGGCGGCGAGCAGGGCCTCGCGGTCGCCCTTCATGGCGTGGGCCGTGAGCGCGATCACCGGCACCTGGGGATCCAGGGTGGGGACCGCGCCGGAGCGCAGGCGCCGCACCGTGGTGATGCCGTCCAGTTCCGGCATCTGGACGTCCATGAGCACGCAGTCGAAGCGCTCCTCCCCGAGTAGGCGCAGGGCCTCGCCGCCGTTCTCCACGCTGACGACCTGGTGCCCTAGCTTGTCCAGCAGGCGCAGGGCCACAATCCGGTTGATGGGGTCGTCTTCCACCAACAAGATTCTGGCCGGAGTACCGGTCAAGGGACGGGGTCGTTCACCGGTGCCCTGCGGGGTCTCCTGCTCTCCCTCCTCGGCTCTGCGGGTCAGGATGAAGAAGCTGACCGTGGTGCCCTGGCCGGGGGCGCTGGCAATGCGCACCTCGCCCCCCATGAGCGTCACCAGACGCTTCACGATGCTCAATCCCAGCCCGGTGCCCTGGTACTTCCTGGCCAGGGAGCCGTCGATCTGGGTGAAGGGCTCGAACAAGGCCTCGATCATGTCTTCCGGAATGCCGATGCCGGTGTCGGACACGGAGCAGAGGAGCTTCAGGGAATCCGGGGGCTGGTCCTGAGGCACGGCCGCCACGTGCACCCGGATCACTCCGGCCTCGGTGAACTTGACGGCATTGCCCACCAGGTTGAAGAGCACCTGGCGCAGGCGTCCGGCATCGCCGATGATCACCGGCGGTGTGCCCGGCATCACCTCCACCTGCAGCGCGGTCTTTTTGCGCAGCAGGTCGGATTTGAAGATGCGCTCCAGGGAGCGGCTCAACTCGGTGATGGGGAAGGGCTCCTCCACCAGGGTGATCTTGCCGGCCTCGGCCTTGGAGAAATCGAGGATGTCGTTGATCAGCCCCAGCAGGCTGTTGGAGGCGACCATGGCCGAGTCCACGTAGTCCCGCTGCTCCTCGTCCAGGGGCGTGTCCTGCAACAACTGCAGCATGCCGAGCACCCCGTTCATGGGCGTGCGGATCTCGTGGCTCATGTTGGCCAGGAACTCGGACTTGGCCCGGTTGGCGTTTTCAGCGGCGATGCGGGCCTCGCGCAGCAACCGCTCCTTGTCCACCAGTTCCTTGAAGATCAGGTCGTAGGGGTCGCGCAGGCCTGTCTCGATGATGGCCTTGTAGATGCAGTAGAAGGAGAATATCTTGAAGTAGTGGCCCACGAGGTTGGAAAAGTCGTAGTTGCTGATGTAGAAGGTGAAGGACAGCTCGGAGAGAATGGTGAAGCCCAGGGAGTAGAGCAGGTATCGGTAGACCTTCTCGTGGAAGTGATGCTTGAGCCGGATCAGCAGGACGATGTCCACCAGCAGGATCAGGCAGATCACGTATTCGCTGTAGATCTTGAACGGGGTCTGCCCCACACCGGTGATGAAGCATTCCGGGAAGATTTTCCAGTAGAAGATGGAAGCAACGATGGCCGCGGTGATGACGGTGTAGAGACCGAAAACGACATGGGGTTGGAGCTTTCGTTTTTTTGCGAGAAAGAGATACGCAGCGAGCAGGGAAATGCTTTCAAGATACCGGGTGGCAATCCACACCTGGTTGGCGTAATAGTCGTAATCCTGGAAGATGTTCATGCCCTTGAAGGACAGGGTGTGCAGAAGGTCCAGAGTTGCGATGAAGAAATACGCTACGGCGATGAACACCAGGTAGTTGTTCTTGATGTAGGGCCGCGCGGACCAGCCGATGAGGAAAATGCCGTACGCAATGACGATGCTGAACATTTCCGCTGCGGTATGAAAGAGCAGATAGCTGTAGAGGCTCGTCAGGTAAAGACCGAGCAACACAGGTACTGCCAGGGCGACATTACGCAGCGTCGCAGAGGAAATGAGTGCTGTGCTCATGATGTTGCGACTCTACAATACCTGCAGCAGGTCAGGCAAGGGGCGCGTTTTTTCAAATTTGCAAACACAGCCCCGGGCCCAGAACTGCTTTGGCGGTACGAAGCCAGGCCGCCGCTACTGCGTCGGACAGGGATTCGCGAATCAGGCGATTGACCCGCAGGGGGAAATCTGGAATGAAATCGTGCAACAACAACTGCAGCCCAGCGCATTTTCGCCTTGGAGCAAGGCTCCCTCCTGAAACAATTTTCAATTGTTTCAGGGAAATGCATAAGAGCATCTAAACCTTTTCAAGGGTAAAATGCTCTAGCGCATTTTCGCCTTGAAGCAAGGCTCCCTCCTGAAACAATTTTCAATTGTTTCAGGGAAATGCATAAGAGCATTTAACCCTTTTCAAGGGTAAAATGCTCTAAACCCTGTGTCGAGGAGGTCCTGTGGCAGAGCAACGCGTTTTCACCCCTGAGGAACTGGCCGGGTTCAACGGCGAAAACGGACGCCCCATCTACATCGCCTTCAAGGGCGTGGTCTACGACGTCACCGGCAGCAAGCTCTGGCGGGGGGGCAAGCACATGAACCGCCACAAGGCGGCCATGGACCTGACGGCGGAGTTCGCGGGCGCCCCTCACAAGGCGGACGTGCTGGAACGCTGCCCCCGGGTGGGGGTGCTGCCAGCCGCGCCGGTGCACGACGACGGGGTCGAGATTCCCGACATCGTGAAGCGCATCCCGTTTCTGCGGCGCCACCCGCACCCCATGACCGTGCATTTCCCCATCGTCTTTTCCATCATGGCGCCGGTGTTCACCCTGTGCTACCTGGTGCTGGGCTGGGATGGCTTCGACCACGCGGCCCTGGCCTGCCTGGGCAGCAGCGTGCTCTTCACCCCGGTGGCCGTGGTCACGGGCTATTTCACCTGGCGCTTCAACTACGGCGCCCGGCTGACCTTCCCCATCCTCATGAAGCTGATGCTGCCGCCGCTGCTTTTCGGTCTGACCTTCTGGGCCTTCCTGTGGCGGCTCTTTTCCCCCGGGGTCCTGAGCCAGGGCTTCAGCGCCGGGTTCGACTACATCCTGCTGGTGCTCTGCCTGTTTCCCCTGGTGGGGATCATCGGCTGGTTCGGCGCCAACCTGACCTTTCCCATGCACGAGCACGATTAGGCGGGATCAGTCCCTGTCCGCGTGGTGTAGAGCCTTGCCCGCGCCCCCGTTGCTTTCCGGCAGGGGCGCGTTTTTATTCATGCGGCGAGCGGCTGGAATCATGAGGCAAAAAAAGAAGACAGCCAAAGAAGCATAGAAGAGTCCGACAACCAGGCCAAAATATCGGGGTTCGAGGTCATACAGCTGGGGAAAGAAGTCCAGTAGAGGGGTTTCCAAGCGAAGGCAGGTCAAGAGTCCATGCACTGCGCAGTAGGACCCCATGAACCACAGGGGAATGATTGTGCAGAGGTGCCGCCAAGGGATTACGAAACGCAGCACCAAGGCGCTCAGCATGGTCAGGAGGCAGGCATAGACCAGTGCTTCCCGCCAAAAGTAGGTGAACAGCGCGTGAACCATACATTCCACCTCAGCTTGGGCGCTCGTCGCTCGCGTGGTGACGGTGTCGCACTGTCAAGTTGGTTGCTTGCGGTTGTATTTGCTTTTGTTTGCGTAAAAACAACAATAACACCCCGTAGACAATGGCTGCAGGGATGAGTGAGGCCAGGTGGAGACCAGGCACGTAGTTGAATGTAGAAAATTCTGAGCCAGCCATGGATTGCTGCTGTGCGTCCCAGGTCAGAGCGTAATGCGCCACCGCACCGCCGATCAGGATGAAGTTGCCCAGGCTGAACAAGACGATGATGCCAAGCAGCTGTATTACGCTGTATGCCTGACGAAATATCGCTGCCAGGGGTATGGACAGGAGCAGCACCACGGGGAGGACATAGGCGTAGGCAGCGCCAATGTATAAAGCCCAGAGCAGGAAGAGAATGGTGAGGTGGTGGATGATCTCCACGCTATTCACCTTGTCTTGTGGTTGAAGCGGTCATAAAAAATAATGCCTTGGCGGATCATCTCCTGATCTCTCGGGTCATCTCCATAGCTACTTGATTTTATGTCTGTTGGCAGTCCATATTCATACCGTGAAGTTCCACTGAAAATTTGGTATGCTCCTGCGCCCCGCAGCAAGAGTTCCTCGTGAAGTCCGAGAGCTCTCCCTGTCGCTCCATAGTTGAAATTGCCGAATTTTTCATATTGCCGTCCTTGTCGCTTGTAGTCCCATCGTCCTCCAGAGCGAACGGCCAGAATAAACTCAAGAAGGCTCATGCGTTTTGCTTCAGCAATATTCTGTAAAATGTCAACATCAGTGGGGACATTCCATGGGTGGATCGGGCCTGATATTGGTCCGGGTTCATCTCTTTGAAAAATGATTTCTGGAATGCCATTCAGTGTGCGGTGATCAACCTTCACTTGGCATTGGCAATTTAGGTGTGGCCGCCCCATTTGTTCAAGGTCGGTATAAGGAAAACGCATATTGTGCAAGGCCTGACACGCCTTGCAAGCTCCGGGTGAAGCCTGCCAAATGAAGAGTGCGGAAGGGAATAATTGGATAATTGCCGCGTCATTGTCTGTTAGTATTTGATCATATGGCCGTTGGTGGGGCATTGAGCACTCCTGCAGAGTCATAGTGTGATAGTCTCTGAGCAGGATCGCATAGAATCTTAGGATAATTCAAGGTGAAGCATTTCACTACGGAGAGAAAAATACCGAATGGCTCGGTAGTCGTTAACCACTCAAGGGACCTGCAACTACCCGTACCCGTGACAACTCACCCAGTGCCCCGGCGCGGCTGCCACGCTCCGGGGCGCGGTCCGGGTGCAGGCCGGGGCCCGTTCCGGGCAGCGGGGGTGGAAGCGGCAGCCCGGCGGCAGGTCCACGGGGCTCGGCACGTCACCACTGAGGGGCGCCAAGTCCTGGGGCCGCTCCGGGTCCGGCAGGGGCACGGCCGCCAGCAGGGCCCTGGTGTACGGATGCAAGGGGCGCTCGAACAGTTCCGCCGTGGCCGCGCTCTCCACCAGCGCGCCGCAGTACATCACCCCGATCTGGCGGCTCACGTGCCGCACCACCGTGAGATTGTGCGAGATGAAGAGGTAGGCCACCCGCCGCCGCTCCTGCAGGTCGCAGAGCAGGTTGAGGATCTGGGCCTGCACCGAGACGTCCAGGGCGCTGGTGGGCTCGTCCAGCACGATGCACTCCGGGTCCGTGATCAGGGCTCGGGCCAGGCCCAGGCGCTGGCGCTGCCCCCCGCTGAATTCGTGGGGGTAGCGGGTCAGGTGCTCGGCCGCCAGCCCCACCTCTTCCAGCC
>CAZNSV010000190.1:0-6532 GCA_964575775.1 uncultured Desulfovibrionaceae bacterium | reverse complement strand
CAGAAGGTGGAAATCGCCAAGCGGGACGCCCAGATCGCCTTCAGCGGTCTGCTGCCCCAGGTGGGCGCGGACCTCAACATGACCCGCCAGGGCGACACCTGGGCCGTGAACGGCGGCAACTGGAACAGCCCGGGCAGCACCGAATTCAGCCGCTGGTCCGTGTCCGTGTCCGCGGAATGGAAGATCTTCGACTTCGGCAGCACCTGGTATTCCTGGCGTCAGGCCCAACGCGGCATCTACCGCTACGAGGCCGACGTGCAGAGCCAGATCGAGGAGGTGGCCTACCAGATCAAGGCGGCGCACCTCAAGATCGGGGAGACCGAGGCCCGCATCAAGGTGACCCGCAAGGCTCTGGCTTCGGCCAAGGAATCCTACCGCATGGCCGTGGCCCGCTACCAGGCCCAGGTGGGAACCAACACCGACGTGCTCGATGCCCAGGCCCGGCTCACCAAGGCCGAGGCCAACCTCACCCAGGCCCTGGCCGACTATCAGGTCTCCCTGGCCGCCATGTACGTGGCCATGGGCATGAAGAACTACGCCCTGTTGCCGGAATAAGGAAGGAAACGCCCCCTCTGGGGGGCGACCTCGTCCGGGGTATGGTATGCCCGGCGGGTTGTCGCCCTCTTCCCCCCAAGGCAGGAGCCCAGCCCATGGCGAGCAGCATTCGCAGCCGGCTCTTTACGCACTCCGTGCTCCTGGCGGTGGTGCCGCTCTTGCTCATGGCCGTGGTGGTCACCTGGCTCAGCGTCACGGTGCACAAACGCCAGGCCCTGCGCCTGGAGCGCGAGGTGGCGGAGCAGGTGGCGGCCCGCACCCGCGAGATGCTGCAGCACATCCGAGCCCTGCTGGTGCTGGGCGAGAAGGTCACCGGCGTGGCGGACCTGCCGGCCCAGCGGCAGCACCAGGTGTTGCTGGACCTGATGCTGCTCGAGAACCGCCCCTTCGATGCCCTGACCCTGTTGAACCTCCACGGTGATGTGCTGGACCACGTGTCCTGGGAAATCGGCCCGGACCACCGCCATTTCGCCGAGGCCCTGCCCTGGACCCAGCGCGAGGCCTTCCTTGTGCCGCTGCGGGACGGCGAGCCCTACTTCGGTCCGGTCTTCTGGACCCAGGACGCCCGCCCCCACACCGTGCTCTCGGTGCCCCTGCATGAAACCTCCACCGGCAGCGTGGCCGGGGTCCTCACCGCGGTGCTGGAGCTGAAGAACCTGCGCGACATGGTACAGAGCATCTCGCTGGGGAGCGGTGAGACCGTCTATCTCCTGGATGCCAACGGCGTGCTCCTGGCCCACACCGACCCGACCCTGCACCAGATTCCCATGCGGCTTCAACCCCCGGCCGGCGAGGGGTTCCGCCGGGATCACGCCGGGGCCTGGGTGGTGGCGGCCACGGCCCGTGTCGCCCTGGGCAACCTGGAGCTGGTGGTGGTGGCCGAACGCCGGCTCAGCGCGGCCCTGGGCCTGGCCTACAACACCCTGGGTGCCATCGCGGCGCTCATGGTGCTCTCCCTGCTGGCGGCCCTGGCCGTGGGCTACATCTCCATCCGCCGCATCGTGCAGCCGGTGCAGGAACTGGCCGCCACGGCCCGGGCCGTGCGCAACGGCGTGCTCTCTGCCCGGGCGCCCACCCACGGCAAGGACGAGCTTGGCGAACTGGCCGAGGCCTTCAACGCCATGACCGAAAAGCTCGAGCAGAGCCTGAGCGGTCTGCAGGAAAAAATCGGCGAGCTCACCCTGACCCAGGAGCGGCTCAAGGAGAGCGAACAGCAGTACCGCGACATCTACGAGCACGCCAGCGAGGGCATCTTTCTCGTGGATGGGGCGGGCATCATCCGCGAAGCCAACCCCCAGGCCCTGCTCTGGCTGAACATGGCCCTCCCCGACCTCGCGGGCCACCCCTGCTCCGAAATCCTGCACCCGGACGACCAGGGCGAGCTGCCCCTGGAACGCACCATCGACATCGTCCGCGAGGGTCACGTGCTGCGCATGGAGCGCCGCCTGCGCTGCAGCGACGGCAGCTACCTCACCGTGGACCTCAGCACCAAGCTCATCGGCGAGAATCTGGTGCAGATCATGTTCCGCGACGTCACCGAGCGCAAGCGCATGGAAGAGGAACTGGTCCGGGCCAAGAACAGCGCCGAGGAGGCCAACAAGGCCAAGGGCGTGTTCCTGGCCACCATGAGCCACGAGATCCGCACGCCGCTGTCCAACGTCATCGGCATGGCCGAGCTGACCCTGGAGAACGACCTGGATCCGGAGCTGCGCGAGAACCTGGAGCTGATCCTGGATTCCGCCGTGTCCCTCATCGACATCATCAACGACATCCTGGACCTGGCCAAGATCGAGGCCCGGGGCATCAGCCTGGCCCAGGTGGATTTCGACCTGCGGCGCTCCCTGGAGCGTACCCTGCGGACCTTCCAGACCCAGGCCCAGCGCAAGAACAACACCCTGCACCTGGAGGTGGCGCCGGACCTGCCCCAGACCCTGCGGGGCGACCCCGGACGCCTGGCCCAGGTGCTGCGCAATCTGGTGCACAACGGTATCAAGTTCACGGAAAACGGCAGCATCACCCTGGCCGTGACGCGCAAGTCTGAGCAGGAGCAGTCCCTGGAGCTGCTCTTCGTGGTGCGCGACACCGGCATCGGCGTGCCCCAGGACAAGCTCAACCAACTCTTCTACAGCTTCCACCAGGTGGACAGCAGCTACCACGAAAAATTCAAGGGCACCGGCCTGGGCCTGGCCATCTCCAAGAAAATCGTGGAACTCATGGAGGGGCAGATCTGGGTGGAAAGCGAAGAGGGGCGCGGCAGCACCTTCAATTTCACCGCAGTGCTCCAGAATGCGGCCCGCCCCCTTGACAAGAGCCAGGCAAACGAGGCACAGAACGCCGCCGCATCGCGTCCGGCGCCCCAGAATGCCGTCAAGGCCAACATCCTCTTTGCCGAAGACAATGCCATCAACCAGTTGTTCATCACCGATTTTCTCAGGAGCCTGGGGCACCACGTGACCGCGGTGAACAACGGCAAGCTCGCCCTGGCCGCCTTGGAGCGCCAGCCCTTCGACCTGGTGCTCATGGACATCCAGATGCCCGAGATGGACGGCCTGGAGGCCACCAAGCACATCCGCGAGGCCGGACCCAAGGCACCCTTCGACCCGACCCTGCCCATCCTGGCCCTCACGGCATACGCCATGCGCGAGGACAGGCAGCGGTTCCTGGCCGCGGGCATGGACGGCTGCATCACCAAGCCCGTGGACCGGGAGCTGCTGCAGCGCACCATCGGCGAGCTGGTCACCCGTCACCGGCAGGAAAAGCACAAAACCGGAGCCTGAGGCAGGCCGGGCCCAGCGGGTCCGGCACGCCACAAGGACGCTCCCCTCCTCAGCACAAGGAACCTCTCATGCAGCATTTCGACGTGATCATTGTCGGGGCGGGCCCCGCAGGCCTCTTCGCGGCCCAGAGCCTGCTGGCCAACACCAATCTTTCCGTGCTGCTCCTGGAAAAGGGGCTGGGCGCCAAACAGCGGGTCTGTCCCATCTCCTCCGCCAAGGGCTGCAAGCACTGCAGCCCCTGCAACATTCTCTCGGGCGTGGGCGGCGCGGGGCTCTTTTCCGACGGCAAGCTCAACTACATCCACAAGCTGGGCAAGACCGACCTCACCCAGTTCCTGCCGCGCAGCGCCGCCGAGGCCCTGATCCGCGAGACCGAGGCGATCTTCAACCACTACAACATGGACGGGCCCGTGTTCCCCACGAACATGGACGCCGCCGTGGCCCTGCGCCGGGATGCCAAGAAGTTCGGCATCCACCTGTTGCTCATCCGCCAGAAACACCTGGGCAGCGACCGCCTGCCCGAGCACATCGCACGCATGACCGACGACCTCATCGGCAAGGGGCTGGTCCTGCACACCCGCGAGGACGTGCAGGACGTTACGGTGGAGGACGGCCGCGTGACCGGAGTGCGCACCGACAAGGGCGAGTACCGCAGCTCCAACGTGATCCTCGCGCCGGGGCGCATCGGCGCCGACTGGGTGAGCAACCTGGCCCGCTCCCTGGGCCTGGAACTCAAGCAGCGCGGCATCGAGGTGGGCGTGCGGGTGGAGGTGCACAAGGACATCCTGCAGAACCTCACGGACGTCATCTACGACCCCACCTTCTTCATCCAGACCCCCAAGTACGACGACGAGACCCGGACCTTCTGCACCAACAAGGAAGGCTTCGTCTCCCTGGAGAACTACCAGAACTTCGTCTGCGTCAACGGCCACGCCTACGCCGACCGCAAATCCGAGAACTCCAACTTCGCCTTCCTCTCCAAGGTGGTGCTGGACGAGCCCGTGTCCGACAACCAGCGCTACGGCGAGGCCATCGGTCGACTGGCCACCCTCATCGGCGGCGGCAAGCCCATCCTGCAGCGCTACGGCGACCTCAAGCGGGGGCGCCGCTCCACCTGGAAACGGATCCAGAAGAGCTCCATCGAGCCCACCCTCAAGGACGTGGTCTGCGGCGACATCGCCATCGCCCTGCCCGAGCGCATCCTCACCAACCTCATGGAGGGGCTGGAAAAGCTCAACCTGGTGGTGCCGGGCGTGGCCAACGAGGAGACTCTGCTCTACGCCCCCGAGATCAAGTTCTTCGCCATGCAGATCGCCACCAACAGCGACCTGGAGACCGCCCTGGGCGGGTTGTATGTGGCTGGTGACGGGCCGGGCGTGGCGGGCAACATCGTGGGCGCCGCGGCCACCGGGCTGATCCCGGCCAAGGCCATCGCCCGCAAGCTCAAGGCCTGAGCCCGTGCAGCCCCCTCCCGCCGGAGCGCCCCAGGGGTGGGAATCCCCGCCCCCGCTGGTGACGCGGCACTGCCGCCCGGAGGATCACGACGCGCTGATCCACGCCGTGGGGCTCTGGTGGGAGGGGCGCGATCTCACGGCCATGCTGCCCCGACTCTTTGCGGAGCACTTCGGCACCACGTCCTTTGTGGTGCACCAGGGCGCGGAACTGGCGGCCTTCCTGGTGGGTTTCCTCTCCCCGGCCAGGCCCCGGGAAGGCTACATCCACTTCGTTGGCGTTCATCCTCACCACCGTGGCCAAGGACTGGCCACGGACCTGTACCGGCGCTTCTTCCGGCTCTGTCTCGAGCAGGGGCGCGACACCGTGCGGGCCTGCACCTCCCCGGTGAACAAGGGCTCCATCGCCTTCCACACCCGGCTGGGCTTTGCCGTGGCCCCCGGAGCCCAGCTGGTGGACGGCGTGCCCGTGACCCCGGACTACAACCGCCCCGGCGACCACAAGGTGCTCTTCGTGAAGCGGCTCGACCCCACGGACCTGCCGTAACTTTTTCTCGCCCTCCCAAGCCACGGCCCGGGCCGTTCACCCCTCCCACCGGATAAACACCCAGCCGGCCCCCCTAAATATTGGGGGCCCGAGCACCGATGAGCATCTGTAAGACAGTCGCTGCACGGCGACCGTCCGGGGGCGTGGGACTGCGCCCCTGCTGGGGACAAATCAACGGCAGAGGCGAGCATGAAGGATTGTCGGTTCAGCCTGCAGGGCGAGGCCAAGCCCAACACGAGAGATTCCGAGGGTCGGGAACGCCCCGAGGAGCTCATTGCCTTGCAGAGTCTGGCCGAGACCAGCGAGGCCGTGCTCGCCGCGGAGCAGGAGCAGCGCAACACCCGGATTCGGCAGTTGCGGGAGCAGGTGCGCAACGGCTCCTACCGCGCCGACCTGCGCAAGGTCGCCGTCGTGCTGCTGCACGACGACCCCGAGGCCCTGGTCGGCCCCTGAAGTCCCGGCCTCCGGGGTTGGGGGCAGGGGCCGCCCCCTGATCAGGATGGGCTGGAGCCGTCCGGCTTTCTGGACATGGTGATGTGGCCCTCGAAGTTGGCGCCGTCTTCCACTTCCAGCAGGGGCGTCCGAATCAGCCCACTGCACTGGGCGTTCTTCTGCAGCACGGCCTTGCGGGAGCAGACGATCTCGCCGTTGACCTGCCCGGCGGCCATGAACTGCCCCACCTTGAATTCCCCTTCCACTGTACCGCCCTGTCCCACCACCAAAGTGCCCTGGGAGACGATCTCCCCCTTGAACACGCCGGAAATCTGGGCCGTGCCGGTGAATTCCAACCGCCCTTCGAAGGTGGTGCCGCTGCCGAGATAGACGTTGATCCCGGCGTCAGGCACGCCGGAGTCCACGGGCGTATCGTTCTTCTTGTTGAAGCCGAAAACCATGCGAAAACTCCTTGCCCTCGCGGCAACGGCGTGGTGCGCCGGAATGTGGACTATGCGGCCCGCCGGTGCCCCCCCCGCGTGGAGAGCGCAGCCGTGGGGACGCGGGGGGCTGCTCCTGGTGGCGAAGCGCAACCCGTGGCTCGCCTCCGAGTCAGGAGGCGGTGCGGCTCCCGCGCTCAGGCCGTGACACGCAGCTTCAGGAACCGCTTCTTGCCCAGCTTGAGCACGTACTCGCCAGGAACCAGGGGCGTTTCCGCGTCCTCGCAGCGCGCCCCGTCGATGCTCAGGGCACCCTGGCGCACCAGACGC
>CAZNSV010000189.1:0-6538 GCA_964575775.1 uncultured Desulfovibrionaceae bacterium | reverse complement strand
CCTTGGGGCCGGAGTAGACGATGCCGCCCTGGGCGTAGGCGGTGTTGCCGTCGTCCAGGGCACCCCCCGCGGTGAGCAGGGTGACGTGGTGACCGGCGTCGGCGATGCGCAGGGCGCAGGTGGCGCCGGCGATGCCGGAACCGATGACCAGGGCTTCCGTCTTGAGTCGAATATTGGGCATATGCGTTCCGCTCGGGGACTGGATTCCGGGAAAAGGCCATGCGCCGCGTACGGCGGCCGGACGGTCCGGCGCCGCGAGGTCGGAGCGGGGGCTCAGCCCCCGCCCACGGGCGGGAACAGGCCCACGCTGTCGCCGTCCTTGAGCACGCTGGCGCGGTTGCCGTGCACCCCGTTGACGAAGATGAGCTTGACCAGCTGCGGGTCGATGCCCAGGACCTCCAACAGCTCGGTCACCGTGGCGCCGGGGGGCAGTTCCACGCCCCGGTCCTCGGTGTCCGGCGCATTGGGGGCCAGGGTGGCGTAGCAGTTGGCCGTGATTTTCATGCGCGGGCCCCGCGGCAATACTGGCAGGTGTTGGGCAGGAACACGCCGCAGGTGGTGTCGTCCTGGCGGCTTTTCCGTCCGCAGACCCGGACCTGGCGCCCCTCCAGGGCGTAGCTGCCCACGGCGCCGCAGGCCTCGAGGGTGTCCAGGGCCTTGCAGAGCTCCTGGGTGAAGCGGGCGGTGGGCTTGTCGCCCAGGCCGCAACGCTCCTGCAGGCAGCCGAGGTCCCCGGCAAAGCCGCCGCTGTAGACCATGAGCATGCCGTGCAGCCACTTGGCCAGCCCCTGGCGCCCCAGGGAGAAACGCTCCTCCACGTCCAGGCGGATGGTCTCGCTGCGGTTCAGGCTCTGCAGCACGTCGGCGTTGACCTCCACCAGGCAGGAGCGCTGCCCGTCGTCGAGCAGCATGCGGTTCACCAGCCGGGTCATGTAGCGATAGCGGGGGCCCACGATCTCGATGGACCCGGAGTGCAGCCAGATGAGCCCCTCGCAGAGCCGGTCCCGGTTGCGGGCGTCGTTGCGCAGGTGCAGGGTGTGCAGCACGCTGCCCGGATCCAGGCGCAGGTGCCCGGCCTGGGGGTCGGTGCGCAGCACGCAGTAGAGCAAGAGGTCCAGCTCGAACTGGTCGAAGGCCTGACCGGTGTAAAAGAACTTCTTGGTGCGGGAATGGATGGCCAGGGGCTTGCGGGTGACGAAGCTCGGCCCTCCCATGTAGCCGGCCGTGAACAGGTCGGCGATGAGGTAGATGGAGGGTTTTTGTCTCCGGAAGCGCGGGGGCGCGGTCTGGAGGTCGAAATACTCCGTGGAGCCGTGCCCCAGCGGGCCGTTGGGCATGACGAACTGGAAGCCGTCACTGGGTTGAGCCAGAGATAACATAACGCGCCCTCGTGCTTGCAAGCCGTTGCTGCGTCACATCCGCCCTTGCCCCTGCCTTTGGGGGCACGGCGGGATCATCAAGAAAGTAGGCAGCCCCGCGGTCTTTGGCAACACTTTTCGCTCGGAGCGCACCCAGTTTCTTGTCCATTTAGCGGCATGCGTCGCTCTACCTCCCCCCTCGCCACAGGCAGGGCGCCGCTTCACTCCAGGAGCAGAAACACGGTCCCGGTCTCTGGGGGCAGATTCCGGGCCAACTCCTGCAAATCCGCCACGGGCTGCCCATCCAGGCGCAGTTGCTCCAGGGCGGCGAAAAACACCGGCTGTTGACGGTTCCAAATGGCCGCGAAGCGTTCGGGGTCCAGAAAGATGCCGTTACGCAGGAAACGCTCAGCCAGTTCCTTGGCCACGAGGTTGAAGAGTCGCACCCGTACCAGGCAGCGTTCGTGGGCCTGCTGTTGTTCGCGCCCCCGATAGGAAATGCCCCCGCGCATGCCGGCGAAAAAGCCGCCGCGCCGCATGGTGGCGCCCACCAGGCCGGGCATGGCCGCGGAGAGGGCGATGTTGTCCCCCTGGTAGACGATGCTGGTGTCCAGGTCGTCCACGGGCTTGCCGTTGAGAAAGAGGGTTTGGATGCGGGTCTGGGTGTAGTCGCCGCAGACGTGCATCTGTTCGCAGAGGAACTCGCGCATGGTGCAGCCGTCGTCGCACAGGACGTTGAACCCGTCCTGCATGAATTCGTCGAAAACTTCGGGGGCGGTGCAGTGGAAACGCAGTTCCCGAACGGGGGCGGGGACACTCTTGGGGAACGACTGGGGCTCGGTCATGCCGCGATCCTTTACGCGGTTGTCCGCGCGGGGGGAGCCGGGGCTCCCCCTTTTGCGCGGTGTGTGAGCGGTTTAGGCGAAGTCGAAGACCTTGTCCAGTTCGGAGGCGGGGACGTCGAAGACCACGTTGTGCGGGGCCAGAGGCTCGCGGGAGAAGTACATGGGCAGGCGGTCGTGCACCTTGGTGAACCCGGCCTTCTCGTTGAACTCGCGCTCCATGCTGAGGATCTTCTTGCCCAGCTCCACGACGTCGTTGCCGTTGAGGTTCAGGCCGTACATGCCGTTGATGGTCTCCACCATGGCATTGAAGGTGTCCTGCTGGTCCAGGATGGCGAAGGCCACGAACAGGCAGAAGCCGGTGGCGTCCAGAGCGGCCGTGGCGATCTGCAGGTTCTTGGACAGCTCGGCCTGGCCGGTGACGCCCAGGGGATCCACGTCGCCGCCGACCTTGAGGATGTTGGTGGCCACGGCGTACCCGGCGGTGTGGTCCGCGCCCTGGGTGGAGGTGGCGTAGGTCACGCCGATACCCTTGACGGCGCGGGGGTCGTAGGCGGGCATGGCCTGCCCCTTGACCACGGGCGCGCGCTCCAGGCCGTAGCAACGGGCCGTGGTGGCGGCACCGGCGCCGAGGATGCGACCCAGGGGAGTGCCCTTGCCGGCCTCTTCCACCAGGCGGATGGCGCCTTCGGCGTCACCGAACTCGATGACCCCGGCTTCCATGGCCACGCCGATGGTCACGCCCATCTCGATGGTGTCGAAGCCGTAGTTGTCGTCCAGGTAGTCCAGCTTGGCGATGGCATCCAGGTCGTTGATGCCGCAGTTGCCGCCGTGGGCCCAGACGGTCTCGTACTCGGGCTGCTTGGTGACGTAGTTGCCGTCCTTGTCGTAGAAGGTGCCCGAGCACTGGATGCCGCAGCCGCGGTGGCAGCCGTGGGTGCTGGAGCCGGGGCCGCCGCGCTGGTCTTCCAGCTTGGCCTGCACTTCACCGCTGATGTCGGCGTGGTGCTTGTAGCGGCCTTCCTTGAAGTTGTAGGTGGGGTAGCCACCGGCCTCGTTGAGCACGTTGGTCAGGACGTTGGTGCCGTAAGCGGGCAGGCCCTGGCCGGTGACGGCGTGGCGCTTCAGGCCTTCCACGAACTCCTTGTTGGCGGCCTTGAACTTCTCGGGATCGGCGGGCTTGCGGATGCTGGTGCCCTCGGGGTTGAGCACGATGACCTTGATGCCCTTGGAGCCCATGACCGCGCCCACGCCGCCGCGACCGGCATGCCGGGTGGGGCGGAACTCGGGATCCGTGACGGCCAGGGTGGAGTTGGACATGAGCATCTCACCGGCGGTGCCGATGGAGATCAGGGAACCACCGTCGCCGTAGGCGGCCTTCATCTTCTCGGCCAGATCGTAGTTGGTCAGCATCTTCAGGCTGTTGTCCTGCTCGATCTTCACGCCGTCCTTGCTGATGAGCACCTTGTAGAGGTCCTTGCTCTTGCGCTCGCCTTCCAGCACGATGGCCGCGATGCCCAGGCGGGCGAGATGCTGGGCGGCCTGACCGCCCGCGTTGGCCTCTTTGATGCCACCGGTGAGCGGGCTCTTGCAGCCCACGGACAGACGGCCGGAGGTGCTGGCCGCGCTACCGCTCATCATGCCGGGGGCGATGACCAGCTTGTTCTCGGGGCCCAGCGGGTGGCACTCGGGCGGCACTTCCTTGAACACCACCGCGGTGGTCATGCCGCGTCCGCCCAGACCGGCGTAGTCGCCCACCGGCTCGAAGGTGGCCTTGGGGCCGCCTGCCGCGCCCACATCAATACGCAAAATCTTGTCCATCTGTAGCCCTCCTGGTTTGTACTTCGCGAGCTGAATTGACTTTCTCGGGTTGACCCAATCCTCTTCCATCACAAACTGACCGGGAACGTTTTCAGTATTCCTCTATCAGACTACGCCTTGGTCTTGCCCCGCAAGAGGTCGGAGAGCTGGCGCAGGTGCAGCCGTTCCTCGTCCGCGCAGCGCTCCACGTGGGCTTTCTCGGCATCCGGCACCATGTCCCGCATCTCCAGGAAGAACAGCAGGGTGTCCTTCTCGAAGGCCATGGCCATGCGGATGGCGGTCTCCTCGTCACCGGCCTGGGCCATGTAGCGCTCGGCCAACCCGCCGGTGAACAGGGCGTGGGAGCCGATCAGGGCGTCCACGTACAGGTTGTACTCCTCGGCCGTGCTCCAGGCCGGGAGCTCCACGGAGCCCAGGCGCTTGAGCAACTCGGCGAACAGGATCTCGTGCTTCTTCTCCTCTTCCATGAGGTGCAGAAAGAGCTCCCTGGTGGCCGGGGTCGTGGCCTGATCCGCCACGCGACGGTAGAAGGCCTGCCCCTTGCGCTCGATCTCCACTGCGGCGTTGGCGATGTCGGCGGCGCGAAAAAACTGAGCCATATGCTTCTCCTTGCGGACCCGGGGCGCGAAGGCCCCGGCCTCGGCCCGCGGGTCTTACAGTTCGTTGGGCAGCTCCTTGAGCTGCTCGTAGGTGAACACCGGGCCGTCCACGCAGACGTACTTGGTGCCGATGTTGCAACGCCCGCAGATGCCCACCCCGCACTTCATGCGCTTCTCCAGGGTGGTGTAGATCTGCTCGTCGCCGAACTTGAGCTTCTTGAGCGCCTGCAGCGTGAACTTGATCATGATGGGCGGGCCGCAGGTCACGGCCACCGCGTTCTTGGCAGGGGGTGCCATTTCCAGCAGCACGTTGGGGATCAGCCCCACGCTGTACTGCCAGCCCTCGGCCTCGCGGTCGATGGTCAGGGTGGTCTCCATGTCCTTGCGGCCGGTCCAGTCCGGCAGCTCGTACTTGAAGGCCATGTCCTCCGGGGAGCGCGCGCCGTACAGCAGCGTGATCTTCCCGTAGTCCTTGCGGTTGTCCAGCATGAAGAGCAGCAGCGTGCGCAGCGGCGCCATGCCGATGCCACCGCCGATGAACACGATGTCCTTGCCCTTCATGGACTCATAAGGGAAGTGGTTGCCCAAGGGGGCGCGCACACCCAACTTGTCCCCGGCCTTGAGGTTGTGCAGGGCGCTGGTGACCTCGCCGGCCCGCATCACGCTGAACTGCAGGTACTCCTTGCGCGTGGGCGGGGAGTTGATGACAAAGGTGGATTCCCCCACCCCGAACACGGACAGCTGGCCCACCTGACCGGGCTGGTAGCTGAAACGCTCCATGCGTTCCTTGGAGTTCAGCACCACGCGGAAGGTCTTGATGGTGGGGGTCTCCTGCACCGTCTCCACGATGGTGGCGATATCTGGCAAGTACGGATTTGGCAGAGCAGTCATGGTTGGGAATCCCTCAGGCGGCAGGTTGTTTGCTTGGGATGGCGGCATCCAGGGCCTTTTCCACGATCTCTCGGATGTCCACGCTCACGGGGCAGCTCTTGATGCAGCGTCCGCAGCCGCAGCAGGCGATGAGCCCCTCATGCAGGGCCGGGTAGTAGCTGAACTTGTGCCCCACCCGGTTTTTCAGCCTGTGCGCCTTGGTGGGGCGCGGATTGTGGCCGCTGGCCTCCATGGTGAACAGGAAGCTCATGCAATTGTCCCAGGAGCGAATGCGCGAGCCTTTCATGCCGCACCGCTCGTCCGTGATGTTGAAGCAATAGCAGGTGGGGCAGAGGTAGGTGCAGGCCCCGCAGCTCACGCACTTGGCCGAGACCGACTGCCAGAACCCGCCGTCGCCCATCTCGTCGAACAGGGCCAGGAGCTTGTCCACGGCACCGGCCAGGCTGCGCCCCTCGGGCATGGCGGCCAGGGCCTTGTCCTTCACGGCCTGGGCCTGGGCGGCCTTGTCTCCGGCCTCCTGCAGCAGAGAGCTCTTCAGGAGCTGCTGCCCCTTGTCGCTCACGGCCTCCAGGATGTAGCCGTCGGCCACCGGGGTCACCAGCACGTCCGAGCCAGCGGCGTCGGCCGGGCCGCTGCCCACGCGGTGGCAGAAGCAGGTGCTGGCCGCGCTGGTGCAGGCCAGGGTCACGAAGGCCGTGGCCTCGCGCCGCGCCTTGTAATAGACGTCCTGCACGGTCTGGGTGTCATAGACCCGGTCGAAGATCAGGAACCCCCGGGCATCGCAGGGACGCGAGCCGAAGACCACGGTGGGCTCCGCCGCCACGGTCTCCTTGACCTGCACGTCCACCTGGCCCAGGTCTTCCGCGTTCTTGGCGTACTGGAAGGTGAGCAGGGTTTCGTGGGCCGGGAACACCGCGCCCTTGGGCGGATTGGTGGCGGGCCGGTCCAGGAACGGGGCGGTCTGACCGTCGAAGGGGCGGAAGACCACGGCGTCTCCCTACTGCCGGGGCGCCAGCACCCGATGCGT
>CAZNSV010000188.1:0-6550 GCA_964575775.1 uncultured Desulfovibrionaceae bacterium | reverse complement strand
GGGCCAGCCCGCTGGGTCCGTTGTCCCCGAGGTGCCGGACGGGCCCCTGGTCGTCACCGTGGAGGCCGACCTCCAGGACCTCTTGCCGGGGCTGCTGCGCACCCTGGCCCAGGAGCTGGAGCGGGTGCCGGATCTGCTGCGGGCCGGTGAGCTGGAGGCCCTGCGCGCCCTGGGGCACAAGCGCAAGGGCACCTGCCGGGCCTATGGGCTGCTGCCTCTGGTGGAGCCGTTCGCGGCGTTGGAACAGGCGGCCGGGCACGGCGAGACGGCAGCGCTCCCGGAGCTGCACACGCGGCTTACAGGCTTGCTGGAACGGCTGGAACTGCGTTATGGGGATGGAGAGTCCTGAGGCATCGCCTCGTTGCAGCGCCATCAGCCTTCGGGAGGAGCACATGCCCCCTGTCTGGATAGTTCTTGTGGACGACGACACAGAGTTCGGCGCGTTGCTCAAGCGCAAGCTGGAGCAGAGCGGACGCTTTCAGGTGGAGTACGTGGCCGAGGCACCGGCGGCCCAGGCCCGGGCCCGGAAGCTGGCCAAGACCCTGGCTCAGGACAGCCCTCCGCAACGTATCGGCGCTTTCGTCCTGGACATCGACATGCCCGGGCTCAGTGGGGGCGAGTTGGCCGCTGAACTGGGCGAGGACCCCCTGCTGGCGGGGGTACCCATCCTCTTCCTGTCGTCCATGGTCACGCCGCAAGAGGCCGCCCACAGCAAGGGGCGGCATCCGGTGCTCTCCAAGGGCGGGACCATGGCCAGTCTGCTGCAGGCCATGGAACAGGCCCTGAAGAAAGCAGAAGGGGGCTGCCATGGCGGCAACCCCCTTTAAGAACCTGAGTCGGGCAGGGCAGAACTACTGCACCTTGCCTTCTGGATAGCCCGCACCCTTCCAGGCAAAGATGCCGCCGGGGTATCGGTAGACGTTGGTGTAGCCCAGCTTCTTGGCCCAGACCGCGCCGTTGTGGCTGCGGGTGCACTTGACGAAGCCGCAGTAGATCACGATGGCCCGGTCCTTGTCCTCGCCCAGCAGGGCGGCGAAGTCTTCCTCGCTCTTGCCGGCGGTCTCGTTGCTGTCCCAGGTTTCCATGTCCGGGATGGGGAAGAGGAACTGCACGGCACCGGGCACGTGGGATTTCTTGTAGCTGTCTTCGTAGGGCATGGTGTCCACGATGAGCATGTCCTTGCCCTCGTCGATCCACTTCTTCAGTTCCTCGGTGGTCACCACGTCGTAGCCGCCCTTGCGCACGTCACGCACCAACTTCACGGCCTCGGCTTCCTTGGCGGTTTCCTGTTTGAACTTGTCCTCGCCCCCGGCACATCCCAAGAGCAGTACCACCGCCAGAACGCTCAACAGCATGAGCTTGCGCATCAAACGCCTCCCTGTGTCTTTCGTTGCATGAAGGACCGCACCGTGGGCAGCGCGGGCTTGTGGCGCCACCGCCACCAGTAACAATAGGCGCACACGGCCAGGAGTCCGGCGTCGCGCAGCAGGGCCTGCTCCAGACCGTGATAGGCTTCGGCTTCGGGGTCTTCCGGGCCGTAACAGCCGCAGTCGATGTCCAGCCCCAGGTGGATGCCGTAGGCCAGCACGGCCATGAAGAGCAGCGTGAGGCCGGTGAGCAGGCCCAGACTTCCCCGCACATCCACCAGCAGCGCCATTGCGGCCAGCACCTCCAGCAGGGGCAGACCCACCGCAGTGGGCATGAGCAGGGCGGGTGGCAGGAGGCCGTAACCCCCGATGACCTGGGAAAAGGCGTAAGGATCCGGCAGCTTTACCCCCCCGGCATAGAGAAAGACCAGGGCCAGGAGGCAGCGGGCCAGCCCATAACTCAGGCGGCTGTCCAGCACCGGCAAGGGGCTTGGGGACGCCGGGGGGGCGTACACGCCGTTCCTGACGGCGGAGGGGGCGGTGGGCTCGGACATGGCCAATCCTGCGGGAATTTTTTCACGAATTAGCACGCGGTGTTGCCTGCGACAAATCGATTGTCGCGATGAAAGTTTATTTTTCGCATAGATGAAGTCTATGGCTGGCGAAGCCGCTGCGCCTCTCTTGGGGCCCGCTCCCGTGCCGCGACCTTGCAGCCGTGCTGCGGATGGCGTACCAAGCCCCTGATGCCGAACAGAACCACAGCGCCTCCCGGCCTTGGTCAGGCCCCCCCGTCGCCCCCTTCGTGCGGCTTGCCCGAACTGCACTGTCTGGCCTGCCTGCTGCTGCCCGTGGGTATTGTGGGGCTCCTGCTCATGCTCCAGGCCAGGGGCCTGGACCTGGCAAGCCACTACGCGGCCCTGCGCGCGGCCGAGCCGGGTACCAGGGCCGTGCTCAAGTTGTTCACGGACTGGGGCAACCCCGTGTTCTACGCGGTCTATGCCGGGCTGCTCTGGACCGGGTGGCGGCAGGGGCGCCGCGACCTGACCCGCTTCGCCTGGACCTACCTGGCGGTGCAGCTGGCCGTGAGCTTCGCCCTGGTGCGGCTGCTCAAGATCGGCCTGGGCTGCCCCCGCCCCGGGGGTGGCGGACCGGAGGACCTGGCCGGGCTCTGCATCCCCCTGAGCTTCGACGCCGCGCACAACGCCCTGCCATCGGGGCACACCGTGGAACTGACCGGGGCGTTGCTGCCCCTGGCCATGCGCGCGGGTTCCTGGCTGCTGACGCCGCTGCTGGGCTGCTATCTGGGGCTCATGGCCTACAGCCGGGTCTACCTGGGCTGGCACCACCCCGAGGACGTGGCCTTCGGCCTGGCCCTGGGCTGCTTCGCCGCCTGGCTCATCCACTCCTATGGACGGTAAGCAATGAACATGACGAATCATTTCCGTAAGGCCCTGCAGTGGCTTTGCCAGGTGCTGGCCCGGCAGCCGCTGCTCGCGGTGGCCTTGTTGCTGGCCCTGCAGACCGTGTTTCTGCTGGACAGCCGCGCCCTGTGGTTCTCGGACGAGATCCGCTACGCCAACGTCTTCGACAACCTGCTGGAGCGCGGCAAGTGGTTGGTGCTGTACCTCAACGGCGAGTTCTACCCGGACAAGCCACCGGTGTTCTTCTGGTTGCTCTGGCTGCTACACCAGGGCAGCGTCCTGGCGGGCAAGGCCCTGACCGGCCCGCCGCTGTTCTTCCTGGGCGCGGCGGTGTCCGGGCTGCTCTATCTGACTGGGGCCCTGCGCCTGGCCCGGCTCACCGATCCGGACCCCCGGCTGCGTCTGGCAACGGGGCTGATGCTTCTGACCACCTTCTACTTCATCGGGCTCACCCACTACCTGCGCATGGACCTGCTCTTCGGGGCCCTGATCCTGGCCGCCGAGGTCTGTCTCTTCCGGGCTTGGCAAAAGGAGACCGCCCATCCCTGGACCATGGCGGGCTTCAGCCTGGCCGCCCTGGCCGTGCTCACCAAGGGGCCCCTGGGGCTCGCCCTGCCGGTGCTGGGCTCCCTGGTCTATCTGGCCTGGGTGGGGCGTCTGCGGCGCTTCTGGCGCCTGGACGTCTGGCGCGGCTTCGCCCTGGGCCTGGTCATCCTGGCGGCCTGGCTCACCGGCGCCCTGATCCTGGAGCACCACGCCTACATCCAGAACATCTTCGTGGACCAGATTTACCGCCGCGCCACGGACACCTGGCACCACGAACAGCCCATCTACCACTACCTCTTCACCTTCCCCGCCGCCTTTCTGCCCTGGACCCTGCTGCTCGTGGTTCTGCCCATGGGGCGGCTCTTCTCCCGCGACTTCTGGCGCGAACTCTGGCAGGGCAGGCGCGACCTGGAGCCCGGGCAACAGGGCACGGCCTACTGTTGGGCCCTGCTGCTCTCCGGGTTCCTGCTGCTCTCCGTGGTGAGCATCAAGATCGTGGTCTACCTGCTGCCCCTGTTCGCGCCGCTGACGGTCCTGGCGGCACAGCGTCTGGTCTGGCTCGGAGTCCGGCGCAGCCGGATCCTCTTCGGGGTCCTGGCCGGGCTCCTGGCCCTGGTGGGCGCGGTGCTGCCCTTCGTCAATCTGCTGCACCCCTGGCCCGTGGAGGTGCAGGGCGGCATCCTCTGCGGCCTCACTCTGCTGCTCCTGGCCTTGGGGCTCTGGAAGCTCGCGCCCCGGGAACTGCCCCTGCCGTCGTTGCTCTTCCTGGCCCTGGGGCTCACCCTCTGGGTTCAGCCCGTGGGGCGCATGCTGGTGCCGTCACTGGATGCGGTGATGAGTCCCCAAGCGCAGGGCGAACTCATGGCCGCGCATATCGATAAGGGCTACGTGCCCTTCGGCTACAAGCTCTACTCCGGCACCTACACCTGGTATGCGGGGCAGGATGTGCGGGAGCTCACGGATTTACAGGAACTGGAAGCGGAGCTGGCCCGGACCCCCAAGGCCGTGCTCGGTCTGCGCAAGCGCTTCTGGAACGAATGGCCCCAGCGCCCGGAACATCTGCGCCTGGTGCACGAGCAGTGGATCGCGGACCGGGAGTACGTGCTGGTGGTGCAGGATGCCCTGCCCAAGGCTGAGGCGGCTGAGGCGCCCCCTATCGATACTCCGGAAGGGGCGCAACTGCCCCGTGTGGAAATCCGGGTGGAGGCCCTGCCCGGCCTGGAGATCCCCGAGACTCCGGCCCTGGAGCCGGGCGTCGAGACCGAGTAAGAGAGCAGGGGCGCATGCGTCTGGAATACCTCGCCTTGGGGCTGGTCCTGGTCTACTCGGTGGTCCATGCCCTCACGCACTTTCGCAAGGTCAGCTACAGCCAGTTCCTGCACAACGACCAGGCCACGGGCCTGCGGCAGACCTGCGCCAGCGCCGTGGCCGGGAACGTGGGCGCGGGCACTATCGTGGGCATCTTCAGCTTCGGGGTGCGTGGCGATGCCGTGGCACTCTACATCTCGGTCTGCTACGCCCTGGGGCTGGTGCTCACGGCCCTGCTGGCCGGTCTGGTGCACCGCCGCTGCCGGGAGGAGGACGCCCACTCCCTCATCGACTTCCTTGCCGCCTGGTTCGGGAGCGACACCCGGCTGGCCGTCTGGGTGGCGGCCGGGAGCATCTTCTTCCTGCACATGGCCGCGCAACTGCTGGCCCTGGGCGCCATTCTGGAGCAGACCCTGGGTGTGCCCCTGGGCGCGGCCATCCTCTATGCCTATGCCATCGTCACCCTGTACCTGCTGAGCGGGGGGTACTACTCCGTGACGCGCACGGACCAGGTGCAGTTCGTGTGCATCTTTCTCACCGCGGTGCTGGTGCTTTTCTTTCTGGACTGGGAAACGCTGCTGGCCGCGCCCCAACGCTTCTGGACCCCGCAGCACTACAGCCCGGTGTTCATCCTGGGCATCCTGCTCTTTCTGGCCCCTGCCGCGCCCATCTCCATCGACAACTGGCACCGTGTCATCGCCACCCGGGACGCGCCCACGGCCCGCAAGGCCTTTCTGCTGGCCGCCGGGCTCTGTCTGCTGGTCTACGTGAGCTTCTCGCTGCTGGGGCTCACGGCCCCGGCCGACGCGCGGGAGCCTGTGGGGCTCATGCGCAGCATCTTCCCGGCCCTGCTGTCCTTTTTCGGACTGCTGGCCCTGGTCATGGCCGTGGTCTCCACCATGGACAGCACCATCCTGCCCCTTGCCGCGCCCATCAGTGCGCTGGCCGGGGGGGACGGCCCCAGGCGTCTCAGGGCCCTGCGATTGGCGGTGTTCGGGCTGATGAGCGGCATCGCGCTCACGGCCTGGCTCCTGGGCGACGTGGTCACCGGGCTCATCGGCGCGCTGAGCTCCCTGGTCACGCTGTTTCCGCCCGTGCTCACGGCATTGTTCAAGGGGCGCCCCTCGGCCCTGGCCCTGAAGGTCTCGCTGCCCCTGGCCATCCTGGCTGGACTGGCCTGCCTGAAGCTGCACGAGGAGTACGCCTTCCTGGCCGGGATCGGCACCAGCTTCGGACTGTTCTACGGCATCCGGGCCTGGGACCTGCGCCGCCAGGACGCCCTCGCGGCGCAACAGGAACAGTAGCGGGGCGATCTCTGTCCGGGAAATGCCAAATTGGCTTGGCTGGGTGGCGTGGTAGGGAAATGCAGCAGGTGAAGACCTTAAATTGAAAGTCTTTGAGGAGGGGGTTCGGGGGAAGCCCCTTTCTACAGAAAGGGGTTCCCCCGATTGCTTTCTCGCTTGCCTTAACTCTCGCGCAGTACGTCCAGGATTTCCAGGCGCGAGGCCTGCCAGGCTGGGTAGGCCCCCGCGGCCAGGCCCAGCAGGGCCGCGCCGACCATGACGCCCAGGGAGAGCAGGGGGTCGAAGACCAGGGGAAAGCCGCCGAACTTGTGGGCGGCCAGCACCACCAGCATGGCCCCGGCCACGCCCAGCACGCCCCCGGCGCCCGAGAGCAGTCCGGCCTCCAGGAGGAACTGGCTGACGATGTGGCGGCGGCGGGCTCCTGTGGCGCGGCGCACACCGATCTCCAGGCGCCGGGCCCGCACCAGCAGGATCATGATGGAGAGGATGCCCAGTCCGCCCACAGCGAAGCAGATGCCGGAGCTGATGGCGCCCAGGGTGTGCACTAGGTCCAGGGCCTGCTGTTGCAGATCTTCACCGAGAATGTGATCGGCCCGATCTTCTT
>CAZNSV010000187.1:0-6553 GCA_964575775.1 uncultured Desulfovibrionaceae bacterium | reverse complement strand
GGCGCGATGTTCACAACGAAGCGGGCCAACTCCCCGGGCAAGTCCGCCAGGGGCACGAAGTCCCGCCACTCCACCTGCCCGACCAGCGGCGCCAGCTCCGGAAACTCCGCCAGGTCCATGGTCCCGGCAAAGAGCACCAGCCGCGCCTGGGGGTAGTGCGCCAGCATCCGGGCCAAGGCCGGGGCTACCACGCGAAAGTCCGCCTGATGGGTGCGACTGCCCCCAGCGTAGCCGATGCGCAGCAACGCGTCGGGGCGCGAGGCGAGCCAGTCCGCTCGGGCCCTGCGGGAGCGCTCCAGCAGGGGCGCGTCGAAGCCGTTGGGAATCACCAGGGTCCGCTTGCCCAGGGCGGCGAGCCGCTGGGCCAGGTAGTCCGTGGGCGCCGTGCAGACCTCGGCCTGCAGCGCGGCCTCCCGCAAGAGCCGCATGCCCCGCGCCACCCCGTCCTGGGGTAGGCCCAGGCTGCGCATGCCGTCGATGACCCCTGGCTGGGCCAGGGCCGGATCCAGGAGCAGGTCGTCCAGGTCGAAGACGTAGGCGCCGCCTCGCTTGCGCACCAGGTCCACGGCCCAGGCCAGGCTGCGGGTCCAGTGGCTGCGCCAGACCCAGAGCAGGTCCGCCCCCGCCAGGAGCGCGGCGCTACGGTGCAGCTCCGAGGCCGGGAGCACGGCCGTGCGGAACCGCTCCTGGGGCAGGGCCGTGGCCATGCGCGCCACCCGGTAGACGTGACCGGGGGTTTCGGGCTCTCCCGAGACGAAGACCACCAAGGGGCGCGGATCATCCGCCCCTGCCGGGCGGTCTCCGGCGTCGGGCACAAGCCCCACGCTCTCGCGGCGGTACAGGGCCTGGGCGCGTCGCCACAGCCCCCCCAGGCCTTCGCGACGCAGATAGCGCCAGCCCAGGCGCAGCACGCCGGTGAGCCCGCCCTTTTCGCGCAGCACGTGCCCCAGGGTCTGCAGCTCGGCCAGGAGCCGGGCCGCCGCCCGTTGCAGGGTGCGCTTGCATTGTTGTAGAACTGCTGTCATATCATTCCGGAATAGGGTACCGTCGTTACTGATGCTGCACCGACTGGGGCCGTGTGTAGCCCAGAGCATCGGGCTTGGCAACGCCGGTCCGCCCCCGCAACGAGACAAGGAGAGACCTTCATGGCCGCACAGGAGCAGCCGGTCTGGCGCGTGGTGGAAACCGTGCCCGAGACGCACGAGATCACCTCGCTGGTCATCGCCCCCCCGGAGGGGCTCGCCGTGCCGCGCCGTCCCGGGCAGTTCGCCCTCATCCGCATCAAGTTCCCCGAAGGCTGGAGCGAGCAGCACCCCTTCACCATTTCCTGCGACGCCTACGCCACCACCCTGCGCTTCACCATCAAGAACGTGGGGCGGTTCACCGCGCGCATCCGGGGCCTGGAACCGGGCACCCCGGTGCAATGTTCCAAGGCCATGGGCGTGTTCTGCAAGGACATCAACCAAAACCCCCGCATCGCCCTCTTGGCCGGAGGCGTGGGCATCACGCCCTTCCTCAGCGTGCTGCGCACCCTGTGCATCGACCAGGCCGACAACCAGGTCCTGCTCTTCTGGGCCAACAGGACCCGGGCGGACAGCTTCGCCCACGAGGAGTTCGAGGCCATGACCCGGGAGCTGCGGCTGCAGGTGGTGCACGTGTTCAGCAACGGCGACGTCCTGCCCGAGCCTCCAGACCAGGGGGCCTTCCACTACCGCTCCGGGTTTCTGCGGCGCGAGCTCTTCCGGGAGTTCGGGCTGGATGGGGGCACGGCCTGTTACCTCTGCGGCCCGCCCCCCATGCAGGAGGCCGTGCTGACCGAACTGGCGGCCTGCGGCGTGGCCCGGGAGAGCGTGCAGTTGGAGGGCTTCAACTACCAGCGCAAGGACTGAGGCGCGGCGCGCCCATCCTCTTGGGCGCGGCACCCCGAGCAAGCAACGGAGGTCGCCATGCAACAAGACTTCACCCCTTTCCCCAACCTCTCGGGCTTTCTGGAGCGGCTCCTGGGCGAGGTCCTGGACCAGGCCCAAACGGCTGCCCAGGGCCAGGCTCAGCCCACCGAACGCGACACCCCTTCCCGCGCGGAGTTCCCGCCCCTGAACATCAGCGCGGACAAGGACTGCATCTACGTGCGTTGCGAGCTGCCCGGCGTGCCGCTGGAGCGGCTGGAGCTGCTGCTCACGGATGCTGGGTTGTCCATCAAGGGCGAGCGGCCCGCGCCCCAGGGCAGGGTGCTGCAGCGCGAGCGCCCCGCCGGGCCCTTCCACCGCCTGGTGACGCTCAGCGCCCCGGTGCGGCGCGAGGCCGTGACAGCCACGCTCAAGGACGGGCTGCTCACGGTGGTGCTGCCCAAGGTTCAGCCCGCGCCCCCGCGCAGGGTCCCGGTGTCCTGAGGCCCTGGGCTCCGACCTTCCCCCACCGGCATAGGAGGACCACATGGACCTGGAATCTGGTACGAGCCGCGACCGGTATCGCCCCTGGTATGATCTGGTGGAACAAGACGACGGCCTGCAGCTGCTGGTGGACCTGCCCGGCGTGGCCCGGGAGGACCTGCTGGTGGAGCTGCGGGGGAACCGGCTGGTACTCGAGGGGCGGACCGGTTACGCCGCCGACCCCTTTTCCGGCACCGACGAACACGCCCACCACCTGGAGTTTCGCGGCGGTGACTACCACCTGGAACTGCCCCTGCCCGAGGGCGTGGACGCACAGGCAATCGCCGCCACGCTGCAAGACGGGGTCCTGGCCGTGCGCCTGCCGCGCGGTACCGGCAGCCAGGCCCGCCGCATCGTCGTGGATGGAGGCTGAACGCAGCGCAGTAAAGGCCTTGCGAGAGGGAAACCCTTTTTGCAAAAGGGTTCTCCCTCTCGCGCTCTCCCTTCCCAAAATTTTTGATTAACTACATGGAATGAATCAAGTTCACTGAGACAGAGTCTCAGGGCCGCGCCGCCTCTTGAGGCTCGCCTGCGGCCAGATCCGTCTCCGTGACCCTGGCTGCGTCCCGAGCCGCCGCCCCCTGTCGGGCCACGCTGCCGGCCAGGCGCTCCAGCAGTTCCGTGGCCGTACGCTCCAGGGCGGGCTGCACGGCCGGGTCCGTGACCCGCCGCAGCCAGTCCAGCGCGGTCCGACAATCCGCCTCGTTCAGGGGGCGAGCCGCTTCCGGGCGCCCCTCTTGCACGGCCGCGTTGCAACCGGCCACGCCCCTGGTCCAGGCCGCCACCTGCCGCAAATAGTCCCCCCGCTGCTCCACAGGCAGGGTGCGTTCCGCTTCCCGGGCCACCACTTCGGCAAAGCGCTCTCCCAGGAGCAGGTACATCAGCCGCAGGGCCCCGGGCGAGACCGCGTAGACCATGCCCTGGGGCAGGTCCTTGGGGTCGTAGCGGTCGATGAAATCCGTGAGCGGCAGGTCCAGGGCCCCCTCGCCGCCGTCAGGTGCGGGGCGGTAGCGGCTGGCCAAATGCCGGGCCATGTCCTGCATGATGCGGCCGGGGCTGGCCAGATCGCCCAGAATCCCGGAATCGGGGGACACCGCACCGGACTCCGGACCTGGCAGGGGCTGCACCGGCGCCACGGGATGCACGGTGCTGTCCTGTTCCGTCGGCGGGGCGATACGCTGCGGCGCTCCACCCGCTTGCGGCGTGGGCACGGGTACCGGCGCGGGCAGGCGCGCGGGTGTGGCACTGCCTGGGGGCCTGACCGGCTGGCGCAACTCCGGGCCAGGGACGGAGGTACCCCTTCCAGCCGCGGAGGACTCCACAGCCGGTCTCTGCCCCCCATCAGGGGCCAGGGGCGCGGTGCTCTGCGGTGTGTGCAGAAAATACCAGGCTGCCCCGGCCAGGAGCAGAAGCAAGAGTGCCCCCCACAGTAGCCCCACCGGGCGTTCACTGCGGCGCGGACGGGGCGCGGACGGCAGTTCGATGGGCATGGAGGTGCCCGATCAGGGCTGCTCCGCCAGCAGTTCCCGCATGCCGCGCTTGAGGCCTTCCACGTCGAGCCCCACCAGACGCCGCAGCTGCTTCTGGGCGCCGTGCTCCACGTAGCTGTCGGGCAGGCCCAGGCGGCGCACGACCCGCTCCCCGCTCCGCAGCAGGCCCTGGTCGTTGAGGAGTTCCAGCACGCCCGAGGAGAAGCCGCCCAGCATGGAGTTTTCCTCCACCACCAGCAGGCGCTTGTGGGCAGCGACCTGCTCCAGGAGCAGGGCCACGGGCAGGGGCTTCACGAAGCGGGCGTTGCACACGGCGATGTCGGCGCCCGACTCCTCGGCCAGTTGCTCGGCAGCGGCCAGGCAGGGCATGACCCGGCTGCCCACCACCACCACCAGCAGGTCCTTGCCCTGGCGCAACATTTCGCCCTGCCCCACGGGCAGGGGCTCCGGCCGCTCGCTCAGGGCGGCGCCCACGCCCACCCCACGGGGGTAGCGGATGGCTGCCGGGCCGCCGTGGTTCAGGGCCGTGACCAGCATGCGCTGCAGCTCGGCCTCGTCCTTGGGCGCCATGAGCAAGAGGTTGGGAATGTGACGCAGGTAGGAGAGGTCGTAGGCGCCGTGGTGGGTGGGGCCGTCTTCGCCCACCAGCCCGCCCCTGTCGAGACAGAAGACCACGGGCAGGTTCTGCAGGCAGACGTCGTGCAGGATCTGGTCGTAGGAGCGCTGGAGAAAGGTGGAATAGATGGCCACCACGGGCTTGAAGCCCTGGGCCGCCAGCCCGGCGGCAAAGGTCACGGCGTGCTGTTCGCAGATGCCCACGTCCACGAAGCGTTCCGGAAAGCGCTCGGCAAAGCCCGCCAGGCCCGTGCCCTCGGGCATGGCCGCGGTGATGGCCACGATGCCCTGGTCCTGCTCGGCCAGGCGGCAGAGAGTCTGGCCGAAGACCTCGGTGTAGGAGGGAAAATCACCGCAGGCGTACTTCTGGGCCTGCCCGGTCTCGGGCTCGAAACAGCCCACCCCGTGGAAGTAGGTGGGGTTGGCCTCGGCGGGTGGGTAGCCCTTGCCCTTCTTGGTGAGCACGTGCACCAGCACCGGCCCTTCCAGGCCACGCACCAGCTTGAACACGTCCAGCAGCCCTTCCAGGTCGTGCCCGTCGATGGGGCCCACATAGTTGAAGCGCAGGGCCTCGAAGAGCATGCCCGGGGTGAAGAAGCTCTTCACCGAGCTCTCCATGCGCCGCATGTAGTCGGCCAGGTCCCCGCCGATGCTGGGCAGCTGCTTGAGCAGGGACTCGCCCTCCTTCTTGAAGCGCAGCAGCCAGCGCTTGGAGAGGCTGCGCGACAGGAACGAGGACAGGGCGCCCACGTTCTTGGAAATGGACATCTCGTTGTCGTTGAGCACCACGATGAGGTCGCGCCCCATGTGCCCGGCCTGGTTCAGCCCCTCGAAGGCCTGCCCGGCGGTCATGGACCCGTCACCGATCACAGCCAGGACCTTGTAGTCGTCCTTGGCCAGGTCCCGGGCCATGGCCATGCCCAGGGCCGCGGAAATGGAGGTGGAGGAATGGCCCACTCCGAAATGGTCGTAGGGGCTCTCGCTGCGCTTGGGAAAGCCGCTGATGCCGCCCAGGCTGCGCAGGGTGTGGAAGCGGTCCAGCCGCCCAGTGAGCATCTTGTAGGCGTAGGCCTGGTGCCCCACGTCCCAGACGATGCGGTCGCGCCCCGGATCGAAGGTGGAGAGCAGGGCCACGGTGAGCTCCACCACGCCCAGGGAGGGCGCCAGGTGCCCGCCGGTTTTGGAGACCGTGGCGATGATGCGCTGCCTGAGCTCCTCGGCCAGCAGCATCTTGTCCGCCAGGCTCAGGGGCGCCAGATCGGCGGCCCCGGTGCTACCGGCGGCCAGCGAGGCCAACAGCCCGGGTTTTACGGGCGAAACCGCCCCCATTTTCTGTTCCAATTCACGGACCTCCCGGGCTGACGCCACCTGGGCTGGGGCTTGGATGGTATTGTTTGGAGCAAACGACATGATTCAGTGAACTCCTTGTACTCCTCGGAGCGGAAATAGTCTTACACTTTTGTCCCGGGAGCGCGCAAGGCAGCGCCCTGGGCAGGGAACAATCCGCAATGACGGTCCAGGCAGGCTGCGGACGCTGTGCCCCCGCTCCCGCTTCAGTTCACCCGTTCCACCACGTAACGGGCCAGGGCCGTGAGAAAGTTCGCGTCCGGGCCGGAAAAGCCCTCGAGCTGCGCCACGGCCAGGGCGGCCTGCTCATTGGCCAGCTCGCGGCTGCGATCCAGGCCCACCAGGCTGGGGTAGGTGTTCTTGCCCTGCCCCTCGTCACTGCCCACGGGTTTGCCCAGCTCCGCTTCCGTGCCCACCACGTCCAGGATGTCGTCGGCGATCTGAAACGCCACGCCCAGGTGCTCGCCGTAGCGCCGGACCTTGGCCACGGCCTCGGCCCCGGCTCCGGCCAGGTGCGCGCCGCTCAGGCAGGAGCAGGTGATGAGGGCCCCGGTCTTGCGGGCGTGCATCTCCTGCAGCATGGCCAGGGTCACGTCGGCCTTGCCGGTATAGAGCATGTCCTGGGCCTGCCCCCCCACCATGCCCACGGCGCCAGCGGCCTTGGCCACCTCG
>CAZNSV010000186.1:0-6575 GCA_964575775.1 uncultured Desulfovibrionaceae bacterium | reverse complement strand
GCGCGCCAGCTCCAGATAGACCGCAGTCTTGCCGCTGCCCGTGACACCGAAGAGCAGCCGCGTCTCGCCCTGGGGGCTGCAGAGAGCCGCCTCCAGACCCTCGGGACAGTCCAGGGCCGCCAGCTGTTGCGGGGTGAAGTCAAAGGGCTCGTCCGCCGCATCCGGGAGCGGAAGCTCTTCGTCTTCTCCAGCGCGCGGGGGCCCCAGCTCCACCAGGCCGCGTGAGACCAGTTCGTTGAGGACCGGGCCCGCGCTGCTGCCCAGATCGGCCAGGAGCATGCGCCGCGCGGCCTCGCCACGCTCCCAGAGGTATTCCAGCACGGCCAGCTGCCGGGTGGCGGAAGGCCGCACGGGCCAGGGCGGATCCTTGACCACCCGCGCCACGTCCTCGGCCGCCACTGCGGCGTCGTGCACGCGCATGCGCCGTTCCTGCCAGGCCAGGGCCAGTTCCGCCCGCTCCTGTGGGGGTAGTTGGGCCAGATCACGCGGGGTCAGGGTGCGGGCGCGCCCCGCAAAGGGCAGGGAATAGCGGACCTTGGAGGTACGCAGGGGCAGGGGCAGCAGGGAGCCCAGAATCTGCCCCTGACTGTGCAGCTGCCGCAGGGAGAGCTGCCGCACCAGTTCCAGATACCCGGGGCGCAACAGGGGATCCTGCTCCAGGGGCCAGAGCAGGGGCTTAAGCTGTAGCCCCTGGTCCGTGGCAACGCTGGGGTCCGTGGGGTGCAACAGCAGCACCACGCGCAGGCTCTGGCCGACGGGGGCCAGAAAGCGCATGCCCGGCTGTGGCAGGGTGTGAGAAAAGCCCTCGGGGTGCAGGTAGGTCAGCGTGGCGAAGGGCGGACTGAGCAGCGCCGCTGCCCAGGCCCCGCTCCGCTTCATGTCCGGGGGCATTTCCAGCGACGCCTACTCCAGATGGAGGTAGCCCTTGAGCTTTTCCACCAGGCTGTAGCGCAGGTTCTCGTCCTGCAGGGCAAAGTAGATGTTGGCGGTGAGGTACTCGGCCCAGTCCCCGGCGTCGAACCGCTGCCCCCGAATGCGTACGGCCAGGAGCCCCCGCCCCTTGGCCAGGGCCTTGAGGCTGTCGGTGAGCTGGATCTCGCCGTCGTGGCCGGGCTGCTGCTCTTCGAGATGCTTGAAGATTTCCGGGGTGAGCACATAGCGGCCCACAATGGCGTAGCGCGAGGGCGCGTCTTCCTGCTTGGGCTTTTCCACCAGGTCGCGCACGCGGAACATGCCGGGGGCGAACTCCTCGCCTTGAATGATACCGTAACGGCTGACCATGTCCTTGGGCACTTCCATCACGCCGATGACCGGCAGCTTTTCCTTGGCGGCCACGTCGATGAGCTGCTTGATGCCCGGTTCGGCGCCGAAGACCAGATCGTCGCCCACCATGACGGCGAAGGTGTCGTTCTTGACGATTTCCTTGGCGCAGAGCACGGCGTGCCCCAGCCCGAGCTGCTTTTTCTGCCGCACCGAGATGATGTTGACCATCTCGGCCACCTTGCGGATTTCCTGCAGCATCTCGGTCTTGCCGGCGCGCTCCAGGACGTGCTCCAGGGCGAGGTTGTAGTCGAAGTGGTCCTCGATGATCCGTTTGTTCTGGTTGTTGACGAAGACCACGTCGTTGAGTCCGGCGTGCATGGCCTCTTCGACCACGTACTGGACCACGGGCTTATTGTAGACGGGCAGCATCTCCTTGGGCACGTTCTTGGTGGCCGGCAAGGACCTGGTCCCCCACCCCGCTACCGGAATGACCACTTTGGTGACTGCCATATTCCTCGCTCCTTCGTAGGCGGTTATGCGCTGGACAGAGCCTGCAGCATGCCGCGAAACTCCCGACAAGGCAAGTGCCTATTTCAAATACGTCTTCAGGGTATCAACGAGGAAAGCGGCAATACGCTCCACCTTGGCCGGGTCCTGGGCTTCCACCATGACCCGGGCCACGGCCTCGGTGCCGGAGTAGCGCAGCAGCACCCGGCCCTTGCCGTCCAGCTCCTTTTCGGCCTCGCGCAGGGCCTTGCCGATGGCGGGGACCTGCTCGAAGGGAATCTTGCGCTCCACGTGGACGTTGACCAGGGTCTGGGGAAAGGGCTCCATGAAATGGGCCAGTTCGGACAGGGGCTTGTTGCGCTCGCACATGATGCGCAGCAGCTGCAACGCGGCCAGGATGCCGTCGCCCGTGGTGCCGTAGTCCAGGAAGATGAGGTGCCCGGACTGCTCGCCGCCGAAGCTCGCGCCCTGGCTGCGCATGGCCTCCACCACGTAGCGGTCGCCCACCGGGGTGCGGATCAGGCTGCCGCCCTGCTTCTGCATGAACAGCTCCAGGGCCATGTTGCTCATGACCGTGGCCACCAGCTTGCGGCCGGGCAGTTCGTCGCGCTCCATCATGTCCTGGGCGCAAAGAGCCATGATCTGGTCGCCGTCCAGCAGCACGCCCTTCTCGTCCACCACGATGAGCCGGTCGCCGTCGCCGTCCAGGGCCAGGCCGATGTCGGCGTGGTGCTCACGCACGGCGTGGGCCATGATCTCCGGATAGAGGGAGCCGCACTTGTGGTTGATGTTCAGGCCGTCGGGCTCGTGCCCCAGCTTGATGACCTGGGCGCCCAGTTCCTCGAAGATCAGGGGGGCGACCCGGTAGGTGGCGCCGTTGGCGCAGTCCAGCACGATGCGCAGCCCCTCCAGGGAGAGGTGCGCCGGAAAGCTGTTCTTGAGGTACACGATATAGCGGCCGGAGCTGTCCACGATGCGGTGGGCCTTGCCCACGTCCTCGGCCTTGGGGTAGTCCCACTGCCGCTCCTTGTCCAGGACCAGCTCGGTGATGGCGTCCTCGGTGGCGTCGGGCAGCTTGAAGCCCTGGCTGTCGAAGAACTTGATGCCGTTGTCCATGAAGGGATTGTGCGAAGCCGAGATGACCACGCCCAGGTCCGCGCGCATGTTCCGCGTCAGGAAGGAAATGGCGGGGGTGGGCATGGGCCCCACCAGGAAGACGTCCATGCCCGAGGCGCAAAACCCCGAGGTCAGGGCCGTCTCGAAGATGTAGCCAGAAATGCGGGTGTCCTTGCCGATGACCACCCGATGCCGCTTGTTGCCGTTGCGGAACAGGGTTCCGGCGGCCAGCCCCAGACGCAGGGCCACCTCCGGCACCATGGGAAAGATGTTCACCTGCCCCCGCAATCCGTCAGTACCAAACAACCTCTTGATCATGCTCCGTCCTTGTTCCGGTCGGTTTCGGTTCCATCAGTCGCTGCAGCCGACACCGCTCATTCCCGCGGCTCGTCATGCACCGTCACTTCCACATGCTCGGGTGTCACGGTGAGCAACCGCCCCCCAGGGGGCAGGATGATGCGTGGCGAGCGGGCATAGACCCCGGGCCCGAGAAACTCCTCGGCCTGCACCCGGGCGGTCACGGCCTCTTCCACGGCCCCTTGCCGCACCACGGGCAGGGGAATCTCGGCCTCGGCCTCGATCTTGTCCGGCTGTACCGTGACCTGATAGGGAGTACGATTGTCCACTGTCAAGGGCAGCTCGAAATGAAAGGCCTTGGTCTTGACCCCGAACAACAGCCGCACCTCCACGAACCCCAGATCCGCCTCGATCTCCGGCGGCAGGTTCAGGGGCGCCACCTCCTCCAGGGTCCCCGGGGTGGTGCTGGGCAGGGAAATCAGCTGGGTCTCCACCTGCTGAATCTCGTTCACGATCTTCTCCGGTCCCTGGATGACCACGGCCCGGGGCTCGGTGACCACCTCCATGAGCTGGTAGTCCGGGTCCAGGGTGCCCTGCCAGATGGGCTTCACCGGCACCTGCTTGGAGGCGATGCGGTCCACCACGATCTCCACCCGCGAAGGGTTGATTTCCATGACCTCGAAGGTCCGCGGCAGGGGAAACTTATCGGGCTGCAGGGCGTAGACATTGAGCCCCTGCTTCATCTTGCCGAGGTCCAGCAGGTAGACCAGGGAGCGCTGGTCGATGCCGTGGATGAGCCCCTTGGGGCCGCGGATGCGCACGTTGATGTTCTTGAGCAGTCCGTCGCGGATGATCATGTTCTCCGGCATGCCCGAAAACTGTACGCTGGCCTGCACCCAGACGTCCACGCGCTCGCGGCCGGAGACGAAATACCAGGCCACCAGAGCCAGCAGAAAAGCCACAAGGGCGTGCTGCCAGTTGTTGCGCATTTCAGCTCTCCAGGACCTTGCTCAGCACCCGCTTGAGCCGCACGTCGTCAAGCTTGGCGGTCAGGCGCCCTTTCACGGCCACGGAGATGGTACCGCGTTCCTCGGAGACCACGATGGCCACGGCGTCGCTCTCTTCCGTGATGCCCAGGGCCGCACGGTGCCGGGTGCCCAGTTCGTGGCTGCCCTTGCCCGCCTGCATGCTGCTCGAAAGCGGCAGGATGCAGCCCGCGGCCACCACCTTGGAGCCGCGCAGGATCACGGCTCCATCATGCAGGGGCGTGTTGGGGTAGAAAATGGTCACCAGCAGGTCCTTGCTCACCTGGGCCCCCAAGGCCACCCCGCGCTCCACCACGTCGCCCAGGGGCACGTTCTTCTCGATGACCACCAGCCCCCCGATGCGGTTCTTGGCCAGGGTGCTCATGGCTTCCACGATCTGGTTCAGGGACTGCTCCTCCAGGGGCTTGCGCGTGAAGAAACGCTTGGCGCCCACCTCGGCCAAGGCCTTGCGGATGTCCTGCTGGAACAGAATGATGATTACCAGAAAGATTGAACTCAGGAAGTTGGTGAGCAGCCAGTTGAGCGTGTAGAGCCCCACGTGCTCGGACACGAAATACACCAACAGCACCAGCACCAGCCCAGACAGCACGGACACGGCCCGAGTGCCGTGCACCAACAGGATGATCCGGTACAGGATGAAGGCCACCAGCCCGATGTCCAGGACATCGCGCCAGCCGATGCGCAGGTTGGAGAATTCAAGCATGGCCGAAGTTCTTGCTGTCTGGAGCCTGCAGGGCCTGGACGATGCGCAGGGTCCGCAGGGTTTCGGCGGTGTCGTGCACCCGGTGCACCCGGACTCCCCGCGCGGCCAGGAGCGCCGTGGCCACCTGGGTGGAGGTGCCGCGTTCCGTCAGAGGCAGCTGCAGCAGCTGCCCCCACAGGGATTTGTTGGACAAGCCCACATACAACGGCCGCCCCAGGCTCTGCAGCTGTTCGATGCCGCGCAGCAGGGCCAGGTTGTGTTCCAGGCGCTTGCCGAAGCCGATGCCCGGATCAAGGACCACGTGCTGCTCGGGCAGTCCCGCGCGCACCAGCCGGTTCAGTTGCGTCTCGAAAAATTCCCGAACCTCGGCCAGCACGTTGGTGTAGTGCGGATCCCGCTGCATGGTCTCCGGCCGCCCCTGGGAGTGCATCAGCACATAGCCGGGGCGGTACTGCACCAGCACGTCCAGGAGTTCGGGGTCGAAGCGGCAGGCCGAGACGTCGTTTATGATCACCGCACCGGCCTGCAGACAGCGGGCCGCCACCGTAGCCTTGTAGGTGTCCACCGCCAGGGCGATGGGCAGCGCGGCCGCGACCTCGAGCACGGGCAGGACCCGCCGCGACTCCTCTTCGGCGTCCACCGGCGGCGCGCCCGGCCTGGTGGACTCGCCCCCGATGTCCGCGATCTGCACGCCCTCCTCCACCATGCGCCGCACGGCGGCCAGAGCAGCGTCAGGGGCGGCGTACCGCCCTCCGTCGTAGAAGGAGTCCGGAGTGACGTTCACCACCCCGGCCACGAGGAACGGCGCGGCCGTCAGACCGCGGTCTCCCGCGACCGCCCAGGACACGGCCCCGAGGGCTTCGGGGGCACTCTCCCAGGCGCAAGGCGCGTCAGCCGCGGTCATCTACTCGTCCTTACCCCCCTTGGGGCCTTGGTCCGCTGGGGCGTCGGAACCGCTGTCCGGGGTACTGTCGGGGGCGGTCCGTCCAGCCTCGGGAGCGGCGCTCCCGGCAGCCTGGGGCGCAGCCGGCGCGGTCCGGGCGGTCTCGGGCTCGCCCTCGTCGAACCGGAATTCCGGCTCTTCCTTGGCGGCGGGCTTGGCGGGCTTGGGCTTGTGGTTGAAGGGGGGCAGTTCCTCGCCGGCCATGATCTTGTCGATATCCGCCCCGCTGATGGTCTCGCGCTCCAGGAGCACTTCCGCGATCTTGTGCAGGGTGTCGATGTTCTCTTCCAGGATGCGTTCGGCCTTGCGCAGCGCCTGCTCCACAATGCGGCGCACCTCGGAGTCGATGAGCCGGGCGGTGTCCTCGCTGTAGTCCTTCATGTGCCCGATTTCGCGGCCGATGAAGATTTCGTCGCCCTTGTCGCCCAGAGACAGGGGGCCGATGGCGTCGCTCATGCCCCACTTGCAGACCATGTTCCGGGCCATCTTGGTGACCTGCTCCAGGTCGTTTGCCGCGCCGGTGTTGAGCTGTTTGAAGACGATCCACTCCGCTGCCCGGCCGCCCAGGGCAAAGGCCAGGCGGCTCTCCAGGTACTGCCGGGAGTAGGTGTGGCGCTCGTCGATGGGCAGATAGGCCGTGAGCCCCAGGGCCCGCCCGCGCGGGATGATGGTGACCTTGTGCACGGGGTCGGTCTCGGGC
>CAZNSV010000185.1:0-6583 GCA_964575775.1 uncultured Desulfovibrionaceae bacterium | reverse complement strand
TACCTGTTTCCGGTTGCGCAGCGGCATCTTGTTCGATCTCGGCCATCTGCTTCTGGATCTCTTCCACGGCCAGGGCCAGGGCCCGCTGGGCCTCGCCCTGGATGGCCAGGTTGACGTCGTTGAGGTATTCCGGGAGTTTGCGCGAAATGGACTGCCCGAGTTCGGAGCTGTAGAACGCGGCCAGGGCTTCCAGTTCATCGGCGGTGTAGTGCTGCATCAGGGTCTGTTTGACGTGGGCGGCCAGGTTCTCCATGCGCACCAGCTCCTGCATGAGGGCGATGAGCAGGGCACCCTGCTGCCCGGGCAGATGCTCGGACAGGGCGGCGTAGATCCGCTGCATGGATTCGTCCAGGTCCACGTGCTCCAGATAGCGGTCCGCGGCCGCGGCGCGCCGGGTGGCCTCGTCCACCACGGGGGTGGCCGGTGCGGCCTGCTCGGCGGCCGGTGCTGGCTCGGGAGCCTGTTCGGTGGTGGCTTCCGCCGCCGGGGCAGGCGTCTCAGTGGACTCCACCGTGACCGTCACAGGGAGTTCGGCGGCTGGGGTGGCGGACTGCTCCGTGCCCCAGACCGGGGTGGCGCTCAGACAAAGGAGCAGGACAAGGGCGAGGACGCTTTGCAGGGGCATGGTGCTATTCTCCTGGGGGCGGTGGTGGGGCCGGTCAGTGCGGCAGATCAGAGGCGTTTGCGGGCGAAGTTGAGCATCTTCTGGGCCTCGGCGAAGCCGGGATCCAGGTCCAGGGCCTTCTGGGCCACTTCCACGACCTTGTCCCAGCGCGCCCAGTCGATGTAGAGCCGCCCCATGTTGAAAAAGAGGTTGGCGTCATCGGCCATGAGGTTCAGGGCCTTGAGGTAGTATTTCTCGGCGGTCTCGAAGAGCCCCATCTTGCGCAGGGCGATGCCGATGCGGTTGTAGAGGTGCAGGGATTCCGGGGACTCCTCCAGGGCCTGGGCGAGGTAGCCGTAGGCGTCCTCGTAGCGCTGGGCCTTGAGGTAGACCTCGCCGATGTCCGCCTTGAGCTCGGCGTCCTCGGGATACTCCTGCATCATGCCGCCGAAGTGGACCTTGGCCTCGTCGTACTCCTGGCGCTCCACCATGCCCCGGCCGGTTTCCAGGCCCTGCTTCTTGCGCTGCTCCATCTCCTCCAGCTGGTGCCGGGCGTCGTTCACGGCGCTGTTCTGCAGCTCGGTGAGGCACTGGCGCAGGGTGATGAGCAGCTGCTTTTCGCCCCCAGGCGCATAGGTGAGGGTCAGGGGGTAGACCGACTGGAAGCCCTTGCTGGAGCCCAGTTGGTAGACGGCTTCTTCGAGGAGCTTGGCGAACTCCTCTTTTTCCTGCTTCATGAGCGGACTGCGCAGCACCGCGAGCAGCGCGTCGTGCAACGACTGCACGGCGGGCAGGTACTTCTGCATCTTGATGTAGGTGCGTACCTTGCCCAGCTGGCTGCGGGCCTTGATCAGTTCCTGCGACATGGCTCAGACTCCCGCTTCTTTCCTGATGAGCTCCCGGAAGCGGCCGAAGAAGTAGCGGCTGTCGTGCGGGCCGGGGCATGCCTCGGGGTGGTACTGGATGGCGATGATGGGCTTGGTCTTGTGGGCGAAGCCCTCCAGGGTCCCGTCGTTGAGGTTGCGGTGCGTGATCTTGAGGTGGTCCAGCCCCTCGATGTCCACGCAGAAGCCGTGGTTCTGGGAGGAGATTTCAATGTGCCCGTGCTCCAGGTCCTGCACCGGGTGGTTGCAGCCGTGGTGGCCGAACTTGAGCTTGTAGGTCTTGCCGCCCAGGGCGTGCCCCAGCATCTGGTGCCCCAGGCAGATGCCGGCCATGGGGTAGGCGTCGGCCAGCTTGGCCACGGTCTCGATGACGTGGGTCAGGGCCGCCGGGTCGCCGGGACCGGGGGACAGGAAGATGGCATGGGGCTTGAGGGCGTCCACCTGGGCCTTGGTGAAGCTGGTGGGCACCATGAGCAGGTCCAACCCCATCCCGGCCAGCAGGCGCAGGATGTTCCACTTGATGCCGCAGTCGAAGACCACCACGCGGGGGCCGTTGCCGGGCCAGGCGTAGGAGCCGTCGGCGGCCAGGACCGCGTCCTGCACACCCGTGCCCGTCCAGATGTAGGGCACCTTGGGCGTCACCTGGTCGGCCAGGTTCAGGCCTTCCATGGGGGGCAGGTCCCGGGCGCGCTGCACCAGCTTGGCCGGGTCGCTCTCCTCGGTGGAGATGATGCCGCGCTTGGCCCCGTGCAGCCGCAGGTGGCGGGTCAGGGCGCGGGTGTCGATGCCCTCCAGGCCCAGGATGCCCTGCTTCTTGAGATAGTCGGGCAGGGACATGGTGCTGCGCCAGTTGGAGGGCTCCTTGCAGCACTCCTTGACGATGAAGGAGGCCACCCGCACGCAGCCGGACTCCACGTCCTCGGGGTTCACCCCGTAGTTGCCGATGAGCGGATAGGTCATGGTCACCATCTGCCCGGTGTAGGAGGGGTCCGTGAGCACCTCCTGGTAGCCGGTCATGCCGGTGTTGAAGATCACTTCCCCGCTGCTTTCGCCGGGGCCGGTGAAGGAACGTCCTGTAAGCGTCAGCCCGTCTTCCAGGGCCAGAATGGCGCGCATCGTACTCTGTTCTCCTTGCTCGTGCCGTGCCGCGAGGGGCGTACCCCCCGGGGCGGTGAACTACGTCTGGCCCGGCCTGTGGCCTGTGTTGCTCAGTACACCCGGAACCGTCTGCTGTCTGTTAGAATCCGTCTTGGGCCATGATGCGGGCCACGGCGGCCAGGTCTTCCGGCCTGTCCACACCGTGGCTGACGCTGCTGGTCAGGCTCACCCGGATGGGAATGCCGTGCTCCAGCAGCCGCAATTGTTCCAGCTTTTCCACCCGCTCCAGGCAGCCTGGGGGCAGCTGGGTGAACCGGCGCAGGGTCTGCATGCGAAAGGCGTAGAGCCCCACGTGCAGCAGCCGCTCCGGAACCTCCCCAGCCGGATCGGCCGCATGCGGAATCATCGACCTTGAAAAGTAGAGCGCGTTGCCCTTGGCGTCAAGCACCACTTTCACCCGGTCCGGGTGGGCGATCTCCTCCAGGGGGGTCTGCGGGGGCACAGGTCGGGCCAGGGTGCTCACCCGCACCGCCGGATCCGCGAAGGGCAGCAGCAGTTCGTCCAGCATGCGGGGGGTCAGGGCCGGTTCGTCCCCCTGAATGTTGGCTACCACGGCCTGTTCCGGCAGTCCAAGCATTTCCGCGGCCTCGCAGACCCGGTCCGTGCCGCTGGCATGGTCGGGGGAGGTCATGAGTGCCTCCACCCCCAGCTCCCGGGCCTTGTCCAGGATGCGCGCATCGTCCGTGGCCAGCAGCACCCTGTCCAGCAGGACGCAGCGCGAGGCCCGTTGCCAGACGTGCCAGAACATGGGCTTGCCGTGCAGCTCGGCCAGGGGCTTGCCGGGAAAGCGGGTGGAGGCGAAGCGGGCCGGGATGATGCCCACATGGAGCTGCGTAGGGGCACTCATGCCGTGCCCCTTCGGTGCCTGCTGCCCAGCATGGGCGCCAGCTGGGCCGTGAGCATGGCCACCAGCATCAGGGCGCAGCCCACCATGCCCCGGCCGCTCATGCTCTCGTCCAGCAGCAGCCACCCGGCCAGGGCCGCGAACAGGGCCTCCATGCTCAGCAGGATGGCCGCGTGGGCCGGAGGCGCGTCGCGCTGGGCCACCACCTGCAGGGTGTAGGCGATGCCCACCGAGACCACGCCGCCATAGAGGATGGGCCAGGCCCCGGCCTGGATCCCGGCCCAGGAGATGTCCTCGGTGGCCAGGGCCGCGCAGAGGCTCAGCAGGGCGCAGGCCACGTACTGGGTCCAGGCCAGGAGCAGCGGATTGACCCGGGGCGAGACCCAGCCGATGAGCAGCACGTGCCCGGCCCAGAAAAAGGCGCCGCAGAGCTGCAGCAGGTCGCCGTAGGCCATGCGGAAATTTTCGTCGATGCTCAGCAGGTAGAGCCCGATCACGGCCAGCAGCGCGCCGAGCCAGATGCCCAGGCCCTGCCGGTTGCCCATGGCCCGGGCCATGATGGGCACCAGGACCACGTAGAGCCCGGTGATGAACCCGGCGTTGCCCGCCGTGGTGTAGATCAGCCCCACCTGTTGCAGGGCCGCGCCCATGAACAGGATGCTCCCGGCCACCCCGCCCCAGAGCAGGTAGGTTCCCCTTGTGGGGCGCGGGGTCAGGCTCTCGGCCGCCAGGGTGTAGCGCGTGCTGCGCCAGGCCACGGGCAGCAGCACCAGCGCGCCCAGGGCGAAACGCACGGCGTTGAAGGTGTGCGGCCCCACGTGGTCCATGCCCGCGCGCTGCGCCACAAAGGCGCAGCCCCAGATCACGGCGGTGAGCAGCAGCAGCAGGTCGGCTTTCAGGGCATGGGCGTGCATGATGGTGTCGGTGGTTCCGGTGGGGGCTTGGGGGTGCTCTCTGGACCTGGGGGCGCGACGGCGGGGGCGAGCCCCGAGGGCCGCGGTCAAGGGTTGGGGCCTCAGCCCGGCATGGGCAGTTCCACGCCGTCCTGGCTCTGAGTGCGGGCTCGCAGGTGTCTGGTCAGGCGGTACTCCACTTTCCGGAAGATGTACAAGAGGCCGTAGACCATGGCCAGGTAGAACAGGGCCGCTGTGATGTAAACCTCGTAGATGGCGAAACTGCGTGCCGCGATGACGCGGGCCACGCCGGTGATGTCCATGACCGTGATGATGGAGACCAGGGACGTGGCCTGGAGCAGGAAGACCACCTCGTTGGTGTAGGCCGGCCAGGCCAGGCGGAAGGCCTTGGGCAGGATGATGCGGCGGTAGAGCAGCGGCTTGGACATGCCGCAGGCGCGTCCGGCCTCGATCTCGCCCCAGGGCACGGAGCCGATGGCCCCCCGCAGGATTTCGGCGGTGTAGGCCGCGGTGTTCAGGGTCAGGGTCAGCACGGAGCAGAAATAGGCCTCGCGAAAGAACTGCCAGAGCCCCACGCTGCTCAGGAACTCGCGGAACTGGCCGCTGCCGTAGTAGATGAGAAAGATCTGGACCAGCAGGGGCGTACCGCGAAAATAGAGGATGAAGAACTGGGCCGGGACCTTGAGGAAATAGTTGCTGGAGACGCGCATCAGGGCGCAGGGCAGGGCGAGGCAGAGCCCCAGCAGCACGCTGGAAAAGGTCAGGCGGATGGTGACCCAGCTGCCCTCCAGGAGCTTGGGCAGGCTCTCGATGACGATGTCGGGAATGGGCATGGGAAACCTAGACCTTGCGCACGCCGCGGTTGGCCCAGGCCTCGGCCTTGTGCTGGGCGTACATGGAGACCAGGGTGATGCCCAGGTAGATGAGCGAGGCGGCCATGAAAATGGTGAAGGGCATGCGCGTGGCGCGGGAGGCGATCTCGGAGTTGCGCATCAGCTCGGGCAACTGGATCACGGAGATCAGCGCCGTGGCCTTGATGAGGACCATCCAGACGTTGCCCAATCCAGGCAGGGCAAAGCGCCAGACCTGGGGCAGCAGCACCCGGCGGAAGGCCAGGGCAGGGGGCATGCCCATGGCGCGGGCCGCTTCCAACTGCCCCTTGGGCACGGCCATGAAGGCACCGCGAAAGACCTCGGTGGAAAAGGCGCCATAGATGAAGCCGATGGTCATGACCCCGGAGATGAAGGGGTTGAAGTTGAGCACCAGCTCGCGGCCGGTGAGGGCCCCGCTGAGGTCCATGATCAGGGTGGGCACGCCGTAGAAGACCAGGAGGATGAGCACCAGCTCGGGCACCCCGCGCACCACCGTGGTGTAGGCCGAGGTGAGAAACATCACCGGGGGCAGGCCGCAGAGCTTGCCCCAGGCGCCGATGAGCCCCAGCACCATGGCCACCACCATGGACAACAGCCCCACCATGATGGTGAGTTGCGTGCCCTGCCAGAGCATCCAGCCGTAGCCTTGCAGATCGAGCATGCGTGTCCCTAGGGTGCCGCGTTACGGGGGCTTGGGGGCCCCTCTCCAGACGGTTGCCACTGCGCGAGGAGCGCAAACGCGTAAGGTCAAGAAAATGCGAGGGAGCGGCCGTGGCCACCCCCTCGCGGACCGTGCGTCCTATTGACCGTAGAGGTCGAAGTCGAAGTACTTGTCGTTGATGGTCTTGTAGGTGCCGCTCTCGCGGATGGCGAGGATGGCCTTGTTGAAGCCTTCCACCAGCTCGGGCTCGCCCTTGCGCACGGCGATGCCGATGCCTTCGCCGAACCACTGCTCGTCCAGGTAGGAGGGGCCGATGAACTCGAAATCGGCGCCTTCGGGGGTCTCGATGAAGCCGCCCTGCAGCACCACCTGGTCGGCGAAGACCAGGTCCACGCGGCCGGAGACCAGGTCCATGTTGGCCTCTTCCTGCTTGGCGTAGGACTTGATGTCCAGCACGTCGCCGAAGTTGTCGCGGATGAAGTTCTCGGACACGGTGGCGCGCTGCACGCCCACGGTCTTGCCCTTGAGGGCTTCCTTGCTGATTTCGATGCCCGCGCCCTTCTTGGCCACGAAGCGGGCCGGGGTCTGGTAGTACTTCTTGGTGAAGTCCACCTTTTCCTTGCGCTCTTCCGTGATGGACATGGAG
>CAZNSV010000184.1:0-6587 GCA_964575775.1 uncultured Desulfovibrionaceae bacterium | reverse complement strand
CAGCGGAAAAGCCGTGGCCGGGTCCTTGGCCGTGTCCGTGGGCTCGCTCGCCTGGCGCTTTTCCCGCCACTCGGCCCGCTGCTTGGCGAGCTGCTCCTCCCGCGCGGCATAGTCCGCAGGCCCGGGGGCATGGCTGAGGGGCGCGTCCGTGCGCAGACGAAAGCCACCGTCCGCCTCGCGCTCCAGACTGCCGGTGAGGCTCAGGGGCGCGCGACTGCTCCAGGCAGCCTCCAACACGGCGCGCAGCTCCTCGGACAGGGCAGACGCCGGAACGAGGCGATATTCCACGCCCATGAGATTGGTCAGGTAGTAGCTGGGGCCCTGGGGGCTCTCGATACGGAACACACGCCCCACCACGGTGGCCACGAGCCCACCGGCGGCAGGCCCGGGGCTTTCATGAGCCGTGACGGTCTGCTCCGCAGCCAGAGCCCGTAGCGGCTTGGCGCAGCACAGCAGCAGCCCCAGAAAGAATAGTGCCGCCACGCCAGACAGTGGCAACGCACGCGGCAGACAGGCTCTGGCTGACAGCATAAAAAGCGCACCCGCAGTTGTTCGACTGCGGGTGCGCCGTATGCTCTCGCTCTGCGACGGCAAACCCGCCGCCGGGAAGTGTTCGCAGACCAGGGTCGCGCCTCGGAAGGCGGCCTACCCCCAAGAACCGTACCGGAGCCCGATGCGCGCCGCACCGGCCCCACGCACGCCTAGGCCTGCGCCTGTGCCGCCACCGGCAACACGCTGACGCGCGTCTTTTCCTTGCGGTTGCGACGATACTTCTCGAACTTCACAACACCGTCGATGAGGGCGAACAGGGTGTAATCCCGGCCCACGCCGACGTTTTCGCCCGGGTGCCACTTGGTGCCCAGCTGGCGCACCAGGATGTTGCCCGCGCTCACGACCTGACCGCCGAAGCGCTTCACGCCGCGTCTTTGTCCTTGGCTGTCGCGGCCGTTGCGTGAACTGCCGCCCGCTTTCTTATGTGCCATGACGAGGCTCCTTGTTTGACAAGAGCTCCAGCCCTAGGACTGGATGGCCTTGATTTTCAGCCTGGTGAAGTCCTGCCTGTGACCCTGCTTCTTGTGGGAGTCGTTGCGCCGCCACTTGTGGAAGACGATGATCTTCTTCCCGCGGCCGTGCTCCACCACATCGCACAGGACCTTGGCGTTCTCCACGTAGGGCTTGCCCACGCTGAGATTCTCGCCGCCCAGGAGCAGAACCTTGTCGATGGACAGCTCGGTGCCGGCCTCGGCCTCCAGCTTTTCCACCACGATTTCCTGCCCTTCCACGACGCGGAACTGTTTTCCGCCCGTCTCGATGACTGCAAACATTGTTTCGACCTCCGGTGCAAAGAAGAGTCTTTTGCCCGAGAGCAACGCGCTCGTCAAGGATTTTTTTTTGCTGCGCAGCCTCTGTTCGACGTCTCAGCCCCGCTGCCCCTCCGCCACGGCGGCCCGCAGCTCTCGCGCGGCCTGGGCCGGATCGGGGGCCCCGCACACCGCCGAGACCACCGCCACCCCTGCGGCACCCGCTCGCACGCAGTCCGCAGCGCTCAGCGCCGTGACCGCTCCGATGGCCACGAAGGGGCGACGCGCCAACCGGGCCGCCCGCGCCAGCCCCTCCACACCCCACGGGGGGGCGTGGTCCGGCTTGGTCCGCGTGGGAAAGACCGGCCCCACGCCCAGGTAGTCCGCCGCTGCCGCGTCCTCGCGCTCCAGGTCCGCCTCCCGGGAGATGGTCAGTCCGATGATGGCCTCCGGCCCCAGGATGCGCCGGGCATCGGCGTAGCGCATGTCCGTCTGCCCCAGATGCACTCCATCCGCGCCCGCGGCCAGGGCCACGTCCACCCGGTCGTTGACCAGCAGCGGCACCCCCAAGGGGCGCAGCACGGCCAGGAGCCCGCGCGTCAGTTCCACGAACTCGCGGGTCCCGGCCTGCTTTTCACGGAGCTGCACCAGGCTGACGCCACCCTGCACGGCCTGCCCGACCACCTCCGTGAGGGGGCGCCCCAGGCAGGCCGCACGGTCCGTCACCAGATAGAGTCGCAGGTCCGGCATGATCCTACTTGCCGGAGCTGAGGCGCTGATGGATTTCCGCGGAGACCTTTTCGCCGGAGAGCAGCATGCCGCCGAAAATGGGGCCCATGCGGTAGGAGCCGAAGCTGGCGTTGGCCGCCATGCCCGCCACGTACACGCCGGGGAAGATTTCCCGGGTGTTGCGCACGGTGTTGGTCTCGGCCACCTCGGCCCACATGGATTCCTCGCCCTCGATGCCCCCGGAAGGGGTGAAGAGCTTCACGTCGTTCTTGCGCACCAGGGTGTGCAGCAGTTCCACGGCGTGGCCGGTGGCTTCCACCGTGTACTTGGCGTGCAGGACCATGGGGTCCACGTGCAGACCGGCGATTTCCACGGGCGAGGAGTTGATCACCAGGCCGGTGACGCGCTTCATGCCTTCGGTCTCGCGGATGACCACGTCCTCCACGGTCATGCAGTTGAAGATCTTGGCCCCGGCCAGGCAGGCCTTGGAGGCCAGGGTGGTGGTGGCGGCCACGGCGTCGGCCAGGAAGTAGCCCTTGTCGTACTCCTGGGTGGGCACGCCGATCTCGTCCAGCAGCGGCTTGGCCTCTTCCTGGACCACGATGTAGTTGAAGGTCATGCCACCGCCCCACATGCCGCCGCCGATGGACAGCTTGCGTTCGAAGAGGGCCACGTTGTGCCCCTTGGCGGCCAGGCGGTAGGCGGCAGTCAAACCGGACGGTCCGCCGCCCACAATGGCAACGTCCAGATCCAGGCTGGACTTGAACTTGTCGAAGTATGCCGTAAGGATGGCTTCAGTGATGATCCGTTCGTTCAGGCTCATGATTTCCTCTCTTCATGGTATGATTTCCGACATGAGGCGCAATGCCACAGCTTATTAGCAGAGCCGGGGGCGAAAGACAATCCTCAAAATCCGGGCGACAATTTCCGTCCCGGGCCTTGCGTCCTCGGGCGATTCCGTGGAAAACTGACAGCGGAGAAAATCGCAGCCCCAGGAGGTGCCCATGGACGTTCTCGAAGCCATTCACACCCGCCGCAGTATCCGCAGATTCGTCCCCCACAGGCCCGTGAGCGAGGAGGAGCTGCAGCAGCTCCTGGCCGCAGCCATGAACGCCCCCAGCGCTGGCAACGCCCAGCCCTGGCATTTCGTGGTGGTCACGGATCCCGGGCTCAAGGACCTGCTGGCCGAGGTGCACCCCTACGTGGGCATGCTGCGCCAGGCACCCATGGGGATTGTGGTCTGCGCGGATCCGGCCCTGGAAAAGTATCCGGGCTACTGGGTGCAGGACTGTTCCGCCGCTGTCCAGAACCTGCTGCTGGCGGCCCGGGCGCTGGGGCTGGGCACGGTTTGGACCGGCCTGCATCCCGTGGCCGAGCGCGAGGCCAGGGTGCGCGAAATCCTGAAGCTGCCCGCGAGCATCGTGCCCTTGGCCATCGTGCCCGTGGGTGTGCCGGAGCAGCCCTTCAGCCGTCAGGACCGCTATCGCCCCGAGCGGGTGCACCACAACGCCTGGTAGGGGGAGCCTCAGTCCGCCTGCTCCGCCTCGCCCGAGAGGTTCGGGGGCAGGAAGGGCGCGGTCTCGCCCTGCAAGGGCAGGCCGCGCCGCTGGTTCTGCATCTGCTCCAGCACCATGCGCTCCTCCATCTGGGCGAGGCGGCTGTTCGGATTGAGCCGCAGGGCCTCTTCCACGGCGCGCATGGCCTCCTCCAGCCAGCCGCCCTGGCGCAGGGAGCCCGCGGCCAGGATGCAGAGGTCTTCGGGCGCGTCGCCGTAAATGCCCGTGACCAGGGCCTCGTAGCGGTCCTTGAACACCGCGCAGACCAGGGTGTTCTGGGCGAAGATGAACCGCGCCAGCAGGGGGTTGCGCCGGTAGCGCGCGTAGTGCTTGGGGAACATCTCCAGGCACAGCCCCACGATGAAGCGGATGCGCTTCATCTCCCGGTCGATGCTCTCCCGGGTCTGGAGCAGCACCTGCAGCAGCTCCTTGCGGAAGTGGCGGTCCTGGGCGTCGATGGCCGCCGGGTCCAGGCTGATGAACCAAGGGGCGTAGTGGCTCAGCTGATAGGCATCCTCCTTGAGCTTGATGGTCTCGTGGAAGATGTAGCCCAGGGCCCAGTCCAGGAACTTGCCCGTGGTGTCCGTGTCCGCCAGGTTGCGGAACAGGTGGTGGGCCGTGTCCTTGAGGCGCCAGAGCAGCCCCTTGTCCATTTCCTCGCCCGTGAGCAGGCGCAGGGCCTCGAAGTTCAGCCGCTGGGAGGCCTCGTACTCCAGGAAGCGGTGTTCCAGCTCACGCCCCGCCAGACAAAAATCCCGCAGCACGTCCCGGGCGAACTCGTAGCGTTTGGCTCTGATCCAGGCCTTGGACATCCTCTTTCGCTCCCGCTCTCAAGAAGGTGACGACACTGCGCGGCGAACCGGCCGCTGCCACATCATGCTCCAACGTCCCGACGGCTTGGGCCGGGGCCTCAGGAGGGCCAGCGCCCCTTGCCGTTGCGCAGGGAAAACTCCCGGGCCAGGCTGGCCAGGTTGGCCAGGCGCTCGTCCACCAGCCGGAACAACGTGCCCTCGGGGAAGCTGCCGTCCGGCAGGCGGGTGCCCGCGGGCAGGCCCGTGAGCAGTTCCATGGCTTCCTCGATGCTGCGCACGGGGTAGATGTGGAACAGCCCCTGGGCCACGGCCTCCACCACCTCGTCCTTGAGCATGAGATGGTCCTGGTTGTCCACGGGCAGCAGCACGCCCTGCTCGCCGGTGAGCCCCTTGCGCCGACAGACCTCGAAGAAGCCCTCGATCTTGCGCGTGACCCCGCCCACGGCCATGATCACCCCGCTCTGGTTCACCGCGCCGGTGAAGGCCAGGGACAGGCGCACGGGCACCCCGGCCAGGGCCGAGAGCAGGGAGGCCAGCTCCGCGCCCGAGGCCGAATCGCCCTCCACGTGGGCGTAGCTCTGCTCGAAGCAGAGGCTGCCCGTGAGCACGATGGGTTTGTTCTGGGCGAACTGCCCCACCAGATAACTCTTGAGGATCATCATGGCCTTGGTGTGGATGGGACCGCCCAGCTGGGCCTCGCGTTCCAGGTCCACGATGCCGCCCTCGCCCACGCCCACGGTGCAGGCGATGTGGTGCGGCAGGCCGATCTCGTAGTTGCCGAACCAGGTCACGGACAGGCCGTTGACCCGCCCCACCGCCTGTCCCGTGGTGGCCACGCGGATCAGCTCGCGGTCGTACTGCTCCATGAACTCCTCTTCGTAGAGGTTGGAGCGGTAGTCCCGGGCGGCCCGGGCGCGGGAAAGAATGCGGGCGTCCACCTGGTCGGCTTCCTCGGCCCTGGCCATGGCCGCGGCCTCGATCATCAGCTCCCGGAGCAGCGGGAACATGAGGGAGAGCTTCTTCTGGTCCTCGGCCAGGCGCGAACCGTAATCCACCAGCCCGGCCAGGGCGTCTTGCGTGAAGGGGGGCAGTTCCGCCTCGTCGATGATCCGCGCCAGCTGGTGGCAGTAGCCGTCCACGGCCGCGGCGGTGCGCTCAACGCTCTGCTGCAGGTGGGCCTTGATCTTGAAGAGCTTGGGGAAGCGGTCGTCGTGCTCCAGCAGCAGCTCGAAGGTTTCGTCCGTGCCCACCAGCACCACCTTGAGGCTCAGGGGCAGCGGTTCCGGCTCGATGGTCCGGGTCTTGGCCTGATCCTGGCCGTCGCCCTGATCCTCGATCCGGGCCTGCCCCGAACGCAGGGCGCGCAGGAGCCCTTCCCAGGCCGTGGGGTTCTGCAGCAGGTCCTCGGTGTGCAGCACCAGCACGCCGTGATTGGCGCGGTGCAGGGCCCCGGCCTTGATCAGGGTGAAGTCCGTGACCAGGGCGCCCATTTCGGATTCGCGCTCGATGCAACCCAGGAGGTTGTGGGCCGTGGGGTGGTCCTCCACGATCACGGGCGCGCCCGCGAGCCCGGCGTTGTCCACCAGGATGTTCACGGTGTAGCGGGTGAAGAAGTCGTCCAGGGCCGCCTGCTGCATCAGGTCCAGGTTGGGGTGCGGGGGCGGCTCCTGGGGGATGAGCTGCTCCATGTTCTGCACCAGGTCCGCGGACAGCTCCTGCAGGTAGCGTTTCACGGAGTCGCCCTGCCCCTTTTTGCCGAAACGGCGGATCAGGGGCTTGAGGTACTCGCTGAGGACCTCCTGCACCAGCTCCTTGTCCAGGTTCTGCTCGTTCTCGCGCAGGCCCTGCTCCTCGCTGCTGATCTTGCGCATGAGTTGGGTCAGGCCGGTCATGAGCTTTTCGCTGCGGGCCTTGAGTTTCTGGCGCAGCTCCGGGTCCAGGCGCTCGAACTCCTCGGAGCTGAGCAGCTTGCCCTCGATGAGGGGGTAGAGAGTCAGGGAGCCGTGGTCGTCCATGTCCAGGTTGAAGCCCTGCCCCGCGGCCTCGGATTCCATGGTCTCCACCAGTTGCTCGCGCGCGTTCTGGAAGGTGTCCAAGAGGGCGTTGCGGCGCTTGACGTGCCCCTCGGCCTCGTAGCGGGTGGGCACCTCCTTGCGGATCTTGGCCAGGGCCGCGGCCAGCTGGTCCCG
>CAZNSV010000183.1:0-6595 GCA_964575775.1 uncultured Desulfovibrionaceae bacterium | reverse complement strand
TGTCCTTCATGCCTTCGGGGCGCACCAGGGCGTTGGCCGCCACCAGCCCCGTGACGCTCTCTGCGCAGCGCAGGGCGAATTCCAGGCGGTTTTCGGCCAGCACACCGGTGTACTCCTCGTTGTGGGCCTGGATGGCGCGCAAGGCTTCCGGGGGCAGGTTGCCCCCCACCAGTTCCAGGGCCAGGAGACCGTGACGCTCGGGCGTGGGCTTGGTGTGGGGGAAGTCCACGTCGTGCAGCAGACCGGTGAGGCCCCAGAGCTCGGCATCCTCGCCGAAATGCACGGCCAGGGCACGCATCACGGCCTCTCCGGCCAGCGAGTGGGTGATCAGGGCCGGGTCGGGATTCTGGGCCATGAGCAGGGCCATGGCCTGATCGCGGGTGAACATGGCAGTCCTCCTGTATGTCTGGCGCCCCTGCCGGGCGCGCAAGGCGGTTTTCATTGCACCGCGCGAAAAAGAAGTCGGTTCGCGCGTCAAGCCCGCTCCAGGGAGCGGAGCTGCGGGATTTGTGCTGCATTCCTGAGCAAAGCGCAAGTCCGGGGGCGCGGTATGTCCATGCGGCCGCACTGCGGGGCGGTTGTTGACAGCCGCACTGGAATGACGGCATATAAACGCGCTTGGACCCAAACAGAACGCGCGCGGGACTTCCGGCCGGAACACGCCGGTCCGACGGGCTGCTGCAAGCCGTCCCGCGTGTTCGAGAACCCATATGAGCACCATTCTTGGCGTCAAGTTCCGCGAGTCGGGACAGTTGTACTATTTCGAATCCGGCCCCTACGTGGTCAACGTGGGCGACCACGTCATCGTGAACACCGAGCAGGGCTACGGCCTGGCCAGTGTGGCCCAGGTGCGCAAGGACATCCCCGAGGATGCGGACGCGGCCGAGGTCAAGCCCATCTACCGCATCGCGGCCCAGGACGACCTGGAGCGCCAGCAGGAGAATCTCGAGCTCGGGCGCGAGGCCTTTCTCTACTGCCGCACCTGCATCCGCGAGCGCGACCTGGAAATGAAGCTGGTGGACGTGGAGGTCTTTTTCGACCGCTCCAAGATCATCTTCTATTTCACCGCGCCCAACCGCATCGATTTTCGCGAACTGGTCAAGGACCTGGTACTCAACTACCGCACGCGCATCGAGCTGCGGCAGATCGGCGTGCGCCACGAGACCCAGATGGTGGGGGCCGTGGGCAACTGCGGTCAGGTCTGTTGCTGCCGCCGGTTTCTGCGCAAGTTCGCCCCCGTCACTATCCGCATGGCCAAGGAGCAGAACCTGTTCCTGAATCCGGCAAAGATTTCTGGCATCTGCGGCCGCCTGCTCTGTTGTCTGAGCTACGAGCAGCGCAACTACGAGGAATTCAACCGCAGCTGTCCCAAGATCGGCAAGAAGTACGTGACCAACGAGGGCACCTTCAAGATCCTGCGGGCCAATCTCTTCCGCAACAGCCTGAGCGTGCTCACGGAGAGCAACGAGGAGCGCGAGATCGGCATGGAGGAGTGGGTGGCCCTGGCGCCGCGGCGGCCGGATCAGCTGCCCCCCCAACCCCAGGCCCCGCCCCGCCGCGCGCCCCCGACCGCACCCGAGCCCCAAACGGAAGAAGGGGCGGACAACGGCGTCGTGCTCCAGCCGCTCAACGGCAATGGGCTGGATCCCACGGTGTTGCAGGACGAACAGCCCCCGTTGGTGGCGGTGGAGGTGGTGGTTCCGGAGGATGTGGAGTCCGACGGACGCATCTTCCTGCCCGCCATCCGCCCCGAGACCAAGCCCGCCATCCGCCCCGAGCAGAAGCAGGACCGCAAGCAGGGGCGCAGGCCCGAGCGCAAGGGCGAGGCCAAAGGGGAGCGCAAGGGCGACCGGCGCAAGGAGCGTCCGGCCGAAGGCCGCCAGGCACGCCCCCAGGACGACACCGACACCCGCCAGACCCCGGCCGAGGGCGACAAGCCCGAACAGCGCCAGGGCCAGGGGCAAGGCCAGGGCCAGGGCCAGGGCCAAGGTCAGGGGCAGAAGAAACGCTCCTCCCGCTCGCGGGGGCGCGGCGGCAAGCACAAGCCCCAAGGTCAGGGCCAGCCCCAGAAGCAGGCGCAGGGCTCGGGCCAGGCCCGGCAGAGCGCCACCCCGGGTCAGGAAGCCGGAGCCGGCCAGCCCAGGAACGCCAAGTCCGGCCGCAAGCGTCGTCGCAAGCCCAAGACCTCCCAAGCCGCGGAATAAGCGCGGGAACAGGAATCCACCGTGAATACGTTCTTCATTTCCACGCCCATCTATTACGTCAACGCCAAGCCCCATCTGGGGCACGCCTATACCACCATCGTGGCCGACTGCCTGGCCCGCTTCCACAAGTCCCTGGGCAAGGACGTCTTTTTCCTCACCGGCACCGACGAGCACGGGGACAAGATCGTGCAGGCCGCGGAAAAGACCGGCCAGACTCCCCAGGCCTACGTGGACGCCATCAGCGGCATCTTCGCCCAGCTCTGGCCCAGGCTCGGCATCGAGCCCAACGACTTCATCCGCACCACCGAGCCCCGGCACATCGCCGTGGTCCAGCGCTTCCTCCAGCGCGTCTACGACAGCGGCGACATCTATTTCGGCGAATACGGGGGGCACTACTGCTACGGCTGCGAGCGCTTCTACACCGAAAAGGAGTTGGAGAACGGCCTCTGCCCCCAGCATCTGAGCAAGCCCGAATTCATCCAGGAGCGCAACTACTTCTTCCGCATGGCCAAGTACCAGGGGCGGCTGCTGGAGCACATCCGCGCCAACCCGGACTTCATCCGCCCCGAGCGCTATCGCAACGAGGTGGTCAGCCTGCTGGAGAGCGGCGCCCTGGAGGACCTGTGCATCTCACGCCCCAAGACGCGGCTGACCTGGGGCGTGGAGCTGCCCTTTGACCGCGACTACGTGTGCTACGTCTGGTTCGACGCCCTGCTCAACTACATCACGGCCCTGGACTGGCCCGACGGCGAGGCCTTTGCCCGTCACTGGCCCCAGGCCGAACACCTGGTGGCCAAGGACATCCTCAAACCCCACGCGGTGTTCTGGCCCACCATGCTCATGGCCGCCGGGCTCGAGCCCTACAAGCGCCTCAACGTGCACGGCTACTGGCTGGTGCGCGACACCAAGATGTCCAAATCACTGGGCAACGTGGTGGAGCCCCTGGCCCTGCAGGAGCGCTACGGCCTCGACGCCTTCCGCTATTTCCTGCTGCGCGAGATGCACTTCGGCAGCGACGCCAGTTTCAGCGAAGAGGCCCTGGTGGCGCGCATCAACGCGGACCTGGCCAACGACCTGGGCAATCTCTTCAGCCGCGTGCTCTCCATGGCCAAGAAGTTCTGCGGCGCCAGCGTGCCCGCTCCGGCCGCGCTGCTCGAACTGGACGAGGACGTGCGCACCCTGGCCCTGGAGGCCTCGCGCAACTACCAGCAGCTCTTCGCCAACGTGAGTTTTTCCCGGGCCCTGGATGCCCTCTGGGAACTCATTCGGGGGCTGAACAAGTATGTGGACGAGGCCCAACCCTGGGCCCTGAGCAAGGCCGGGGACACCGCGCGGCTGCACACCGTGCTGCACACCATGCTCGAGGCCATGCGCAAGGTGGCGGTGCAGCTCTGGCCCGTGATGCCCGCCACGGCACAGCGCATGTTGGCGCAGCTGGGCTGCCCCCTGCAGGCTGGCGCGGTGCCCGATCTGCCCCAGGAAACGGATGCCTGGGGCTTGTTGCAGCCCGGCACGCCCCTGGCGCCGTCCTCCAACCTCTTTCCGCGCATCGACACCGAGGCCTTGCAGGCCCAAGCCGCGCCGCAGCCCGCGCCCAAGCCCGCGCCCAAGCCCGCGCCCAAGCCCGCGCCCAAGGCAGACCAGCCGGTTGCAACAGCGCCCCCTGCTTCCGCGGAGGCCGAAATCCCCGTGGCTGCCTACGAGGACTTCACCAAGCTGGACCTGCGGGTGGGCACGGTGCTGGCCGCCGAGCCGCACCCCAAGGCGGACAAGCTCCTGCGCCTGGAGATCGACCTGGGCGAGGCTGTCCCCAGACAGGTGATCGGTGGGTTGCGGGAATTCTTCGCGCCCGAAGAACTGGTGGGGCGGCAGGTGGTGGTGGTGGCCAATCTGGCGCCGCGCAAGCTGCGCGGCCTGGAATCCCACGGCATGGTGCTGGCCGTGCGCACGCCCGGCGGCGAGTCCGGCGGCATGCAACTGCTCACGGCCTCGGGCCCGGTGCCCAACGGCAGCAAGGTCTCCTGATCCGCCGCAGCGACACACTCCCTACAAGCGACGCACCAGGCGCCGTCCTCAGGCCGAGGGCGGCGCCTTTTCCTCTTCCTTGGCCGCCTGGTCAGTCTGGGGCGGTTGGGCCTCGGTCCGCTCCGGCTCTTCCGCAGCCGCGCTCAGGGCCTTGGCCGAGCGCCGCGTGGTGACGTAGATGCCCAGCACCACGGCCTGGCCGATCATGAGCAGTGGATCCTGCAGCACGGCCCCGGCCCCGATGGTGCACACGCCCCCGATGATGGCGTTGCGGAACAGCGCGGGCGCGTACTGCCCGGGCTTGCGCACCAGGTGCACGGAGTAGATGAGCTGCAGCGGCAGCCCCACCAACAATAACAGAAGAGCGGCGATGAGCATCAACCCTGCTCCTTGATGTGGTAACGGATGTAACGCATCTGCATCCAGCGCACGGCCAAAAGATCGCTCCAGGTGCGCAGGGCGCGGTCAAAAATGCCGTACTTGGACTTGCCATGACAGCGGGGGCGGTGGTTCACGGGAATTTCCTCCACCCGCGCCCCTTCCAGCTTCATGAGCGTGGGCAAAAAGCGGTGCATGCCCGTGAACATGGGGAGGCGCTTGGCCAGGTCCGCGCGCAGCACCTTCAGGGAGCAGCCCGTGTCGCGCACGGTCTCGCGGCTCACGTAGTTGCGCACGGCGTTGGCGAAGCGCGAGGCCAGCCGCTTGGCCGCCGTGTCCTTGCGCTTGGCGCGCCAGCCGATGACCATGTCGCAGCCTTGCCCCTGGTAGACTTGGAGCATGGCCGGGATGTCCGCCGGGTCGTTCTGCAGGTCCGCGTCCAGGGTCACGATCACCGCGCCGCGCGCGGCCTGGAACCCGGCGGCAAAGGCCGCGGACTGGCCGCAGTTGCGCTGAAAGCTCAGGTAGCGCAGGCAGCCGGGCTGCTCGCGGGCCAGGGCCTTGAGCACCTCCAGGGTGGTGTCCTGGCTGCCGTCGTCCACGAAAATGCACTCCCAGACCAGACCCAGGGGATCCAGGGCGGCGCGCAGCTCCTGCACGAGCAGGGGGATGTTGTCCTCCTCGTTGTAGGCCGGCACCACCACGGACACCGCCACGGGCACGGGCGTGGAGACCAGATCCCCCACGGGGGCGGAAGCGCTCTGGGCAGAGGCCACGACTGCGCCCCCACCGCTGGCCGGGAGGTCCCCGACCTGGTCGTCAGCGGGGTGCAATCCAGCGCCGAGGACATCTTCCGGGGGCGTGGTGTAGCCCCCGCCGTGCACGGCGTGGCGGACAATGCGGGTGGGCACGGGCGGATCCACCATGGCGCAGATCCCGGTTGCCGCGCAGGACGCGGACCCCGCGCAGGTGGCGGTGAGCACGCAGCCGGGTGTGACGGGGGGGCGCTCGGGGGCAGGATCCTGGCCGACCGTGGCGGAAAAGGATTCCTCGGAGGGTGGGCCGTGGGCCTCACCCCTGGAAAGGACGTCACCCCTTTCATTTGAGGCTCTGTCTGCGGCCCCCTCGCCCCTGGTGGGGGATTGCGGGGGGCCTGCGGTGCTCCCATGGGCAGCAGTCTGGGCCGGTGACTCCGCACCCCACACGGGCGGCTGGCCAGCGTGATGCGCGGGTTCGGTTGGGGCCTCGCCCCCTCCGGGGGCGGACCGGAGCTGCTGCTCGGCCGCGCGGGGCTGTCCGCAGTGCCCCACAGCGTGGGAGCGGGCGCTTGCGGGGGCCTGCTCGGCCTGGTCCGCAAGGGCAGTGGGGGCAGCCTGGCCGGACGGAACACCCGGCGCGTTGGCGCCACCGGAGAGGGGGGCAACGTCGCTGGGGGCCTCGCAACCGGCGGCATGGGTCTGCGCCTGCTGCTGAGGAGCAACGGAAACGGCCAACCCATGCGGGGGAGATGGGACTTGCCCCTGCAGAGTTGAAGGGGCTGCGGCCTGCCCCTGCGGGGGAGAGGGGGGTGCGGTCTGCCCCTCTTGCTGAGGAGAAGCGGCAGGGGCGGACTGGGCGGCCGAGGGGGCAAGCCCGGTGTGCCCGGGCTGGGAGTCGTCTTGCTTGTGCATGGGCGCAGGATAGTATGGAGAGGGAAAAAGGTTAACCATTTTGTTGCGCGGCGCCGGGCCGACGCCCAACCAGGGAAAGGGGCGGAGCGCCGCTAACCCCGGGGGTGAACTGACGCTTCCACTACGCCCCTGCAAGCCGGGCAGGACAGAAGAGGCGCCGCAATCAGAGGATAGAACACCGACGCCCCTTCGCCCCTTGCTGCCGGGCTGGAACCCAGGCACCGCAACCAGGGGTGAGAACGGGCGAATCTACGTTGCCGTCCTCCCGCTGAACCGGAAAGAGCGTCCGCTGCAACCAGGGGTGAGAACGGCCGAATC
>CAZNSV010000182.1:0-6597 GCA_964575775.1 uncultured Desulfovibrionaceae bacterium | reverse complement strand
GGGGCGTCCGGCCGGGGCGCGAGCTGAGGCCCCGCCATGTTGCGCTGGTTCCTGCTCTGCAGCTGGGTCTTTCTCGGCTATGTGGTGGCCCAGGCCCTGCTCTCCCACCAGCCCGCGGCGCCGGGCCTGGCCACGGAGCTGCGCGCCATGTACCGGGAGGTGCGGCAGACCGAGCTGACCCCGGTCTCCCCGGCCTGGGCGCCCATGATCGAGGAGCGGCTGGAGTGCTTCGGCCAGGCCAAGATCGGCGGCCTGGCGCTGCGTTTCTGCACCCAGGACTACGCCAAGGCCGTCATGGAAGAGGCCGACCAGCTGCTGTCCTCCCTGCCGGACAAGGCGGGCTTCATCCACTGCCTGAACCGCTGCCCCATCATGTATAACATGTGCATGGGCGAGCGCAGCACGCTGAGCAGCGGTGACTGCGCCTTCAACCCCGAGCTCTGTGCGGGGGGACGGACCGGGGTCCCCGTGGCCTTGTTCGAAAGCTGCGTCCCCGTGGAGCAGCAGTGCGTCGAGCTCTGTCTGAACCGGCACTGGCGGGGCTTTTTCCGCACCCTGGGCAGGGTCTACTGGTAGCGCCCGGCAACACCTATTCGAGGGATGGCCACAGCCATGAGCGTTTTCACAGCCTTGCAGCAACACTACCGGCGCAACAGGGGCGTGCTGGCCGTCGTCACCCTGCTGCTGCTCTTTTTCCTGCTCTTCTTCTTTCCCAGCATCTTCATCACGGTCTATCCCGGCGAAGTGGGGGTCAAGTTCAGCCGCCTCTTCGGCGGCACAGTGCGCGACAAAATCTACCCCGACGGCTTCTACGTCATCTTCCCCTGGGACAAGATCTATCGCTACGACGTGCGCGTCCAGGGTTTCGAGCAGACCGTGCACATGCTCACCTCCTACGGCCTGAGCCTGGAGGTGGACGTGGCCGTGCGCTTCCGCCCCGAAAAGGAGCGGTTGCCCGAGCTGCACCTCAGCGTGGGGCCGCAGTACCTGGAGAAGGTGGTCATTCCCATGACCGTGTCCTCGGTGCGCCAGGTGCTGGGCAAGTACACCCCGGAGCAGATCTATTCCACGGCCACGGAGCGCATGCAGGACGAGATCATGCTGGAAGTGGTGGGCCAGACCGGCCGGGTGCCCATCATCTACGACAGCTTCGTGATCCAGCGCATCATCCTGCCCACCAAGATCCGCGAGGCCATCGAGCGCAAGCTGCTCTTCGAGCAGCAGATGCTGGCCTACCAGTTCCGGCTGGAGGCCGAACGCCTGGAGATCGAGCGCAAGATGCTCGAGGCCGAGGGCATCGCCCGCTACAACGAGCGGGTGCGCAACAGCATCACCGGCGACCTGCTGACCTGGAAGGGCATCGTGGCCACCTCGGAGCTGGCGGCCTCGGAGAACTCCAAGGTGGTGATCATCGGCAGCGGCAAGGGCGGGCTGCCCGTGATCCTGAACATGGAGGGTCGGGAGCTCTCCGCCGAGGCCGCGCGGACCGCGCCCCCCCCCGCCGAGGTCGAGAATTCCACCCCGGAGCGGACCGAGCCCTCCGCCGCACCGGCTGTGGAGCCGTCCGGCGATGCGGCCCCGAGCCTGCCGCTGCTCCCCCCGGATGCCGCGCTCCCGGGGAAATCGCTGCTCCACCCGCCCGGTCCCGGCCTGACGCCCGGCCCGGAACCCGCACCGACCCGGCCCTGAGCGTCCGGCATCGCACAAGAGGAGACAGACCATGTTCTTTTTCTGGTACCTGCTGGCGAGCGTGATTGTGGGGCTGCTGGGCATCAACCGCAAGATGGGCTTCTGGGGCTACTTCTTCGGTTCGCTGCTGCTCTCGCCCCTGGTGGGGGTGATTCTGGTTCTGGCCTCGGACGTGCGCAAAGACCCTTGCTAGAGCATCTTGTCATGGACAAAGGCCAGGCGCTCCCAGGCATTTTCCTGAAACAATTGGCAATTATTTCAGGAGGGAACCTTGTTTCAAGGCGAAAACACGCGAGGGGCCATCAGTCCGTGCCCGTCCAGCGTTGTCGGTCCTCGCGCACCAGCGCCAGAATTCGGCGGGATTCGTCCAGCAGGAGCTTGATGCCCGCATAATCGGTGGGGCCGGACAGCTTCTGCAGCACCAGGGCGTCGCTGTCGAACCAGCGGGGGGCGAAGCCGCAGAAGAAATAGCCCCGCTCCTGCAGGCAGGCCACGGCATGCCCCGCCTGGGCCTCGCCCAGGTTCAGGAAGACCTGCCGCACGGTGCAGCGCTCGTGCCGCGTCTCGAAATCCCCCAGCACTGCCTGGAAATCCCCGCCGCAAGACGACAGCTTCAGCCGCGCCACGCCCGAGCCCTTGGGCGCGAATTCCGTTGTGGCAGAGATACCTTCCGGCCGCTTTGCCACGGCGGGCAGCCACTCCCGCTCCAGGCCCAGGGGCTCGTACACGGTGCGGGCGTGCTCCTGGTAGCACTCCGGGAGGTACAGCCGCTGTCCGGCATCGACAAAGGCGCGGAACTCCATGATGCAGCTGGTCCGGGTGCCATCCGTGGAATAGGCCCCCGCAGGCATCAGGTCCAGTTCCAGCCCCACGGGGCGCAGCTTGTGCAACACCCCCATCTTCTGGATCATGAGGTGCGCGCAGACCGCCTCGCCGAACAGCCCCTGCAAGCCCAGGCTCGGGGCCAGCTCATTGGTAATGTAGGTGCTCATCCGCGCGGCGAGCAGGCTGTAGAGACGGTATTCGGGCAGGATCAGCCCCAACCCGGTCTCCATGACCAGCGGGTAGGGGGCGCAGGCGTAGAGCCCCATGTGCCCCACCACGTCACCAAGGGGCGTGCGCGCCACCACGCAGTGCAGCCGCCCCGACGCGATCTCCGCCAGCAGCAACTCAGGGACGTAATAGGTGTCCAGAGGATAGTTGTCGCCGTAGACGGCATGAAAGAGCCGCGCCACGCCCCAGGCCTCGTCGGGGTGCATGGGGCCGACCTCCACCTTCTGTCCCGGAGTTACGGGCCGACTCCGCTCCCGGATGATCCGCAACGCCTCCGCCCTGGTCATGCCAGACCCGCCTTTGTCGCCGTGAGCGCGGCGAACTCCCGCAGGGTTTGCAGTTCTCCCAGTTCCGCATCCGTGTAGGCGATCCCGTAACGCTCCTGCACCGCGAGCACCATGAGCGGCAGGTCCACGGAATCCAGCCCCTGTTCGAACAAGGGGCGGTCCGGATCCAGCCGCGCCAGGACCTCGGGGTTGACATAGGTCTTGTGCATCAGGTCCAGGATCACGGCCAGACAGGCCCCAACGGTCTGCGGATCCGGGTTCATGCCGAAACACCTTCCGTTGTGGCCTGGCGCAGCCTGAAGCGCTGGATCTTGCCCGAGGGCGTCTTGGGCAGCTCGTCACAGAAGTGAATCGCCGAGGGGCACATGGCCTTGGGCAGCCGCTCCAGCACGTGCCGCCGCAGCAACCCCACGGCCTCGGGCCCGGGCTCCAGACCGTCGCCCGGCACCACGTGGGCCCGCACCTGCGTCAGCCCCCCAACCTGGACCCCGGTCACCGCGCATTCGCGCACCTGGGGGTGCTCGAGCAGGGCGCTCTCCACGGTCACCGGCGCCACCCAGATGCCGCCGACCTTGAGCATGTCGTCGCTGCGCCCCATGAAGATGTAGTTGTCCCCCTCGCGGCGGAAACGGTCCCCGGAGAGCCACCAGCCGCCCTCCAGCCTGGTGCGCCGGGTCCATTCCGCATCCGCCCAGTAGTAGGGGAACAGGGTGGCGCCGCGCAGGGCCAGCACCCCCTGTTCGCCGTCGGGCACGTCCTGCCCCTGCTCGTCCACGATGCGCGCCTCGTAGTGCCGCAGCAAGGTGCCACTCACTTCGGGGCGTAATCTGTCCAGCAGGCCCGAGACGCAGCAGGTCACGGTCTCGGAGGCGCCGTAACAGTTGTGCAGGGGCACCCCGGTGCGCTCCAGCCAGCGCTCCAGCACCGCGCCGGGCAAGGGCTCGCCAGCGCTGAAGGCAATGCGCAGGCTGTCCAGCCGAATCTCGGGCCCCAAGAGGTGGACCAGGGCGTTGAGCAGGGTGGGCACGGTCAGGAACACCGTGACTTTTTCCCGCTGCAGGGTCTCCAGCACCAGGGCCGGGGTCACGGTCTCCGGGATCAGGATGCAGCGCGCCCCGGTCGCCGGCACGTGCATGTAGTTGTTGCACAGCCCCCAGATGAAACCCATTTTCGAGGGACAGAACTGCACGTCCTCCGGCCCCAGCTGCAATTTATCCTGGGGAAAAGTTTCGAACATGGGCCAGTAGTCGCCGTGCAGATGCGGCACACCCTTGGGATGCCCCGTGCTGCCCGAGGTGTAGTTCATGAAGGCCACGTCCTCCAGGGATCCGGCATGGGGGGCAAGCTCCGCAGCGTGGGGCGCCAGCATGGCCTCCAGCGTGTCGTCATCCGCGTGCAGCACCGTGCGCAGCTCCGGCGTACGGGCCGTGGAGCCCTCCACCCCGGGGTGCGTCACCAGGGCGGCGGCCTTGCAATGTTCCAGGACTTCGGCAACCTGGTGCGGCTGGAGCAGGGTGGCCACCGCCACCGGAATCAACCCCGCCCGGATGGCGCCCAGAAAGGCGGCGGCCGCGCTCAGCGAATCCGGCAGCAGCACCGCCACCCTGTCCCCGGGGCGCAGCCCCTGGGCCAACAGCAGGTTGCCGAAGCGGCAGCAGTGCTCCGCCAGCTGGGTCTGGGTCCAGGAGCGCGGCCCACAGCTCATGACCACCTTGTGGGGGTAGCGCTGCAGCCCCCGGTCCAGAACGATCTCCGTCATGTTGCGGTACGACGCCACGGGTCACCTCCGGCAGGGATTGGGGGAAAAATCGAGCCTCCTGGTTCTACACACAATGGCAAGCGATCACAACGCCAGACGCAACAACAGGCGCCCCACCAGTTCGCGTCGGTACGCGGCCGAGGCGCGCGGGTCGTCCATGGGCCGGGCCGCCGCCATGGCCAGGGCCCCGGCCCGCTCCAGGCTTTCACGGCCCAGGGGTGCGCCCTCCAGGGCCGCCTCCGCACCCGGACAGACCAGAATGCCCGGGCACACGCTGCCCCAGGCCAGTCGCGCCCGCAGCACCACCCCCTCGGCATCCAGCTCCAGCCGGGCCGCCAGGCTGGCCACGGCCACGGCCAGGCTCGCACGCAGGCCCAGCTTCTCGAAATGCTGCAGCTCCCGCCCCCCCTCGGCACTCCAAGGGTGGGGAATCAGGACCGCGGCGAGCACCTCGCCTGGCCGCAGGGCCGTCTGTCCGGGGCCGAGCACGAAATCGCGCACGGGCAGGCTGCGCGCACCCGAGGCGCAGCGCAACTCCACCAGGGCATCCAGCACGAACAGCGGCGGCAGGCTGTCCCCGGCCGGGGAAGCGGTGCAGAGATTGCCCCCCAGGGTGGCGGCGTTGCGGACCAGGGGCGAACCCAGCACCCGCAAAGCCTGGACCAGCACCGGGGCCCGGCTCTGCAGCAAGGGGGCGTCGAGGAGTTCATTCAGGGGCGTGGCCGCGCCGAGCCGCAGCCCTTGCGCGTCCTCGCTCAGGCCCCGCAGTTCAGGGATGCGCTCCAGCCCCACCAGCAGGGGCGGGTTCCCGCCCTCCCGACGCAGGCGGGGCAGCAGATCCGTGCCCCCGGCCAGGAGCACGGCCCCTGGCTCCGTCAGCAGCGGCCAGAGCGCGTCCAGGCTGCGGGGCAGGGCCACCCGGCTCATGACTCTTCCTCTTCGCGGGCATCCCGGGCGGCGGCCAGCACCGCATCCACGACCATTGTGTAGCCGGTGCAGCGGCAAAGATTGCCGGACAGGGCCTCGCGCACCCGCTGCCGGTCCGGGTTCGGCTCCGCGTCCAGCAGGGCCGAGGCCGTGACCACCATCCCCGGCGTGCAGTAGCCGCACTGCACGGCTCCCTGCTCGGCAAAGGCCCGCAACAGGGGCGCGCGCCCCGGCTCCTGGGCCAGGCCCTCCACCGTGGTCAGGCTCCGCCCCTCCAGTTGTGCGGCCAGCAGCAGACAGGAGAGCCGGGGCACACCGTCCAGGAGCACCGCGCAGCCGCCGCAGGCTCCCGTGCCGCAGACCTCCTTGGTGCCCGTGAGCCCCAGGTCCTCGCGCAGCAGGTCCACCACCCGGCGGTCCGGGGCGGTTTCCAGCTCCCGCGCCGCGCCGTTGAGCGTAAAACGCAGCTTCATGCCCCCTCCTCTGCCCCCTGCAGGGCGCGCCAGACCCGCTGTGCAGTCAAGGGGGCGCTGCGCAGCCGCACCCCGGTGGCCCGGGCCAAGGCATTGGCCACCGCCGGCAGGGGCCCGCAGCAGCCGATCTCGCCGATGCCCTTGAGCCCCAGGGGGGAGTGCCGCGCGTCGGTCTCCACCCAGAGGCAGGTCACGTCGGGCAGGTCCAGGCTGGTGGGCAGCAGGTAGTGGTCCAGGTTGCGCGCGGTCAGGTGCCCCTCGTCGGCCCGGCAGTGCTCCGTGAGGGCGTAGCCCAGCCCCTGGGCCACCCCGCCCTGGACCTGCTGGGCGCAGCGCTGCGGGTTCAGGATCCGCCCGGCCTCCGTGACCGCCAGGTAGTCCAGGACCCGTACCCCGCCGGTGAGGCGGT
>CAZNSV010000181.1:0-6637 GCA_964575775.1 uncultured Desulfovibrionaceae bacterium | reverse complement strand
ACCCTGGGCGACTGGGCCCGCACGGTCCTCGCGCTGGCGGGCGAGCGGCCCGAGGCCCTGACCTTCGCCACCTCGGGCAGCACCGGGGAGCCCAAGCTGATCCGCAAGCCCTTCCTTTATCTGGAGCAGGACGCCCACTGCCTGGCCGCCATGCTGCCCGCCGCGCAACGGGTGGTGGGGCTGGTGCCGCCGCACCACATCTACGGCCTGCTGCACACCGTGCTGCTGCCCCTGGTCCTGCGGGTGCCCTGCGTGGACCTGCGCTTTTTCCTGCCCGGGGCACTCCTGGACGCCCTGCGCCCCGGCGACGCGGTCATGGGCATCCCCCACGGCTGGAAGCTGTTGCACGAAAGCGGACGGCGCTTTCCTCCGGGCGTGACGGGCTTCACCGCCACCGGCCCCTGCCCCCCGGACCTGATCCACGCCTTGCGCCGCCAGGGGCTGGAGTTGATGCACGAAATCTACGGTTCCTCCGAGAGCGGCGCCATGGGGCACCGCAGCAGTCCCGAGGCGCCCCTGAAGCTCATGCCCACCTGGGAGCGGGTGGGCGAGAACGCCTTTGCGCGGCGCCTGCCCCAAGGCGGCCGCACCGCGCCCGTACCCTTCCAGGACGCGCTGGACTGGGTGGACGCCACGCACTTCCGTGTCAGGGGGCGGTTGGACAACGCCGTGCAGGTGGCCGGGAGCAACGTGTTCCCGGAGCGCATCGCCCAGGTCCTGCGGGAGCATCCGGCCGTGGCGGACTGCGCGGTGCGGCTCATGCGCCCGGAGGAGGGGGACCGGCTCAAGGCCTTTGTGGTGCCCGCCCCTGGCGTGGAAACCGGACCGCCCCTGCTGGAGATAATCAACCGCCACCTGGCTGCCCGGCTGGGGCCCCTGGAGCTGCCGCGCGCCATCACCTTCGGTCCGAGCCTGCCCCGCAACGACATGGGCAAGCTGTGCGACTGGCCCATCGCCCGCCCCGCTGGGGGCTGAGACCCCCGCCCGACGGCCCTGGCGGCACACCGGCATCCGGCACAATATTGCCGCGGCCCGCGCCTTGCGGTATGTGAGCAGGAATCCGAACCCTCACGAAAAACCACAAGGAGCGGATATGGGACAGGTCTCGCGCGGGAAAACGCGGGTGCAGGGCTTTGCCAATGCGGAAATGGACTTCCAGCTGCTGCGGCAGCTGGGCAGCGCGACCTACGGGGGCGCCGCCGTGGGGCAATGTCTGGCCGCGGTGCAGAGCATCGGCGAGGGCGGCACCGAGGCCTGGGTGCGCACCTTCGCGGCCCTGGGGCAGGAGCTGCAGGAGGACGCGGCGGCCCGTGCGGCCAAGGGGCACGGCGTCAGCGCCCGGGACCAGTACCTCAACGCCTGCAACGCCTGGCGCGCCGCCGAGTACTATTGCCCGGTACAACTCGAGGAGCACCAACGGCTGGGCCTGGCGAGCCGGGAATGCTTTTTGCGCGCCATGGAGTTCATGGACGTGGTTTTGGAGCCCTTTTTCGTGCCCCATGACCAGGCCAGCCTCCCGGCCTATTGCATCCGGCCCAAGGGCGACCCCGCCCCCCGCAAGACCTTGGTGGCCGTGAGCGGCTACGACGGCACCATGGAAGAGACCTGGTTCCAGGTGGGGGCCGCGGCCCTGGAGCGCGGCTACACCCTGTGCCTCTTTTCCGGCCCCGGGCAGATGGACAGCCTGCGCTTCAATCCCGGCCAGGCTTTCGAGCCGGACTACGAGCGGGGCGTTGCCGCGCTTCTGGACCTCCTGCTGCAGCGGCCGGAGGTGGACCCCCAGCGCGTGGGGCTCTACGGCATCAGCATCGGCGGCTACTACGCGCCCCGCGCCGCGGCCTTCGAACCCCGCATCAAGGCGCTGTGCGCCAACTCGCCGGTGGTGGACTACTTCGCCTACATGAGCGGCTTCGTGCGCTTCAACCCGCTGACCGAACTGGCCGAGGCCGACGACTTTTCCCTGGAGGACCTGGAGCACATCCCGGACGCGGCAATGACGCCGTTCGTCAAGGAGGCCAGTGCCACGCTCATGCGCCGTTTCGGGCGACCCACCTTCAAGGCGGCCTTCCGGCGCATCCAGGAGTTCCGGCTGGAGGAGCATCTGCACCGCATCCACTGCCCCTGCCTGGCCCTCATTGGTACCGGCGAAGGGGCCGAGGCCCGACGGCAAAGCCAGGTCTTCTGCGGCAAGGTCTCCGGTCCGGCCCAGGAACGGCTGTTCACCGAGGCGGAAGGGGCCGACGCCCACTGCCAGATCGGCAACCTGCGGCTGTCCAATGCCGTGCTTCTGGACTGGCTGGACGAGACCTTTGCCTGAGCCCAGGGCCCGCGCCGCAAGCCTGCCTTCCGAGTTCACACAGGGGGCAGGTCGTGCGTTCCTTCCGGCCCACACCCTGCGGCCCTTTCCGGTGGTGTCCTGGTGCCCGCAGGCCCTCCGGCCGCTCCCGGTGGCGGGCTTCGTCCTGACCGGCGAGACAACGAGCCTGCCCGCCCCAGCCTTGGATTTCGGTTCACCCACCTTCTGGCCCCAGGTCCTGGTGTTGGGGGGCGTGGTGCTGCTCGTGCTGCTGGTGGCCACCTGGAACATCCTGCTGCGCCGCCGGGTGCAGCGGGCCACCCTGGAGCTGCGGCATGAGCTGGAGCGCAGCCGGAGCTACGCCCGACGCCTGGCCGAGAGCGAATCCCGCTACCGCCTAGTCCTCGAGGGCACCCGGGAAGGCATCTGGGACAACGACCTGCTCACCGGTACCGTGTTCTTCTCGGCCAGGTGGAAGGAAATGCTGGGCTATGCCGAGCATGAGTTGGCCAACCAGATGTCGGAGTTTCAGGACCGGGTGCATCCGGAGGACCGCCCCCTGCTGGATGCCAACTGGCAGCAGATTCTGGACGGGAGCGCGGAGCACTGCGAGGTGGTGCTGCGCCTGCGGCACAAGGACGGCAGCTATCGGGCCATGCGCACCTGGGCCGGGGTCCTGCGCGACACTGAGGGCCGCCCCGTGCGCCTGGCCGGTGCCCAGCAGGACATCACCACGGAGCTGCAGGCCAAGGAGCGCCTGGAGCTCTCGGAGCAGACCTACCGGGAGCTGTTCAACGCCACCACCGACGCGGTCATCCTGCACCACCCCGTCACCCTGCGTATCGTGGACGCCAACGAGGCCTTCCTCAAGCTGTTCGGCTTCGAGCGGGAGGAGGTCCCGAGCCTCAACCTGCAGGACATCAGCCAGGGGGAGCCCCCTTTCGATCTGGAGGGTGTGCGCGCCATAGTGCGCAGTCTCGACACCACCCGCACCCGGGCCGTGGAGTGGCGCTCCCGCAGGAAGGATGGAGGGCTGTTCTGGTCCGAGGGCCTCATCACCATGGTCAGCGTGGCCGGAGAGCGGCTGGTGCTGGCCTCCCTGCGCGACATCAGCCGCCGCCTCCAGACCCTCAAGGCCCTGCAGGAGCGCGAAAAGACGCTGCAGGGCATCCTGGACGCCGCGCCCATGGTCATCTGTCTCGTGAACCGGGGCTCCATCGTCTGGAGCAACAGCTACAGCGCCACGGTGCTGGGCCTGCCCCCGGAGCAGGTCCAGGGGCTGCCCCTGCAGTCGCTCTTCCCGGGTGCCAAAGCCTGGCTGCAGGCCAGCCAGACCTTCGAGGCGCAGCTCGAGGAACAGGGGCTGGGCCAGGTGGAAACCACGCTCCTGGCCAGGGGGGGACGGCCGGTGGAAGTGACCCTGAGCCTGGCGCCCCTGGACCTGGAAAACCCCACCGGCGAGGTCATCGTCTGCATCACCGACATCTCGGAGCGCAAGCGCTGGGAAAAGGCCCTGGTGGAGCGCGAAACCCGCTACCGGGACATCTTCCAGAACGCGCCGGTGGGGATTCTGCGCACCACCATCGAAGGGGGCATTCTGAACATGAACCGGGCCCTGGCCCAGATTCTTGGTTATCCGAGCCCCCTGGAGGCCCTGAACGCCCTGCGCCACGACATCCACAACGCCTACGCCGACCCAGCGGACCTGGAGGCCCTGCACCGGGCCCTGGAAGAGCGAGGCGCGGTGCAGGACTTCGAGGTCCACTGGCTGGACCGGGAAGGCAAGGAGCGGATCGTCAGCCTCAGCGTCCGGACCCTCATGGAAGCCGGGCTGCCGCTCATCGACGGCTTTGCCGTGGACGTGACCGAAAAGCGCCAAGCCCAGCTCCTGGCCCGGCAGCGCGAGGAGCAGCTCCTGCAGGCGGACAAGCTCATCTCCCTGGGCACCCTGACCGCGGGCGTGGCCCACGAGGTGAACAACCCCAACAATTTCATCGCCATCAACGCCCCCTTGCTGAAAAAGGCCTGGGAGGGGCTGATGCCGGTCCTGGACGGCATCCTGGCCCGGGAGGGGGACTTCATGGCCGGTGCCCTGCCCTACTCCCGGCTGCGCGGGCACGTGCCCCGGCTCATCGAGGGCATCCTGGCCGGTTCCCAACGCATCACGGGCATCGTGGAGGGCATGAAGGACTTCGCCCGACCCGAGGCCCCGGGCCGCACGGAACCTGTGGACCTCAACTTCGTGGTGCAGACCGCCCTGGGCTTCATGAACACCCGCATCGCCAAGTCAGGAGCCCTGTTGGACGTCCGTTTCGCCGAGGAACTGCCCCCTGTCCTGGGCAGCGCCCAACAGCTGGAGCAGGTGGTGCTCAACTTGGCCCTCAATGCCCTGGACACCATGCCGCAGCCCGGGGGACGGCTGGAGCTCGTCACGGAACGCTCGGAAGACGGCGGCACGGTCTGCCTCCTGGTGCGGGATCAGGGCGAGGGCATCTCCCCCGATGTACTGCGCCAGATCTTCGACCCCTTCTTCACCACGAAAAGAGGGCGCGGAGGTACCGGATTGGGGCTGTCCATCTCGCAAAAAATTGTGCATACTCATGGAGGTACCCTGGAACTGCGTAACAACACTCCCGCCCCAGGCATCACGGCGCTGGTGTGCCTGCCCGCAGCCAAACACGACAGCGAGTCCGCCAGATGAGCGAAACCAGCAACCCCCTGCGCCCCGTCCTGCTGGTGGACGACGAGGCAGGCGCCCTGGAAAGCCTGAGCATCGCCCTCGACTTCCTGGGCTACAACAACGTGCTCACCAGCCGCTCGGCCGACGAGGCGGCCCGGCTCCTGGAAACCCAGGACGTGGAGGCCGTGCTGCTGGACATGGTCATGCCCGGCCGCTCCGGCGAGGACTTCCTCTGCGAGCTGACCCTGCGCCGCCCCGAAGTGCCCGTGGTCATGGTCACGGCCCTCACCGACGTGGAGACCGCCGTGCGCTGCATGCGCAAGGGCGCCTTCGACTACGTCACCAAGCCCGTGGACACCGACCGGCTGGCCGCCAGCCTGGCCAAGGCCCTGGAACGCCGCAGCCTGAACCGGCAGCTCCAGGTCCTGACCCGCAACGCCCTGGAACGCCCCGCCGCCGTGCCCCAGGCCTTTGGCGAATTTCTCACCCGCAACCCCGAAGTCATCGGCATTCTGCGCTACTGCGAAGCCGTGGCCCAGAGCCAGGAACCCGTGCTCATCACCGGCGAGACCGGCACCGGCAAGGAACTGGTGGCCCGGGGGCTGCACCGGGCCTCGGGACGGCGGGGGCAGTTCGTGGCCGTGAACGTGGCCGGACTGGACGACCAGGTCTTTGCCGACACCCTCTTCGGCCACAAGCGCGGCGCCTACACCGGCGCGGACCAGACCCGGCTGGGACTGGTGGAAAAGGCCGCCCGCGGCACCCTGTTCCTGGACGAGATCGGCGAGCTCTCCGAAAGCTCCCAGCTCAAGCTCCTGCGCCTCCTCCAGGAGCGCGAGTTCTACCCCCTGGGCTCGGACATCCCCGTGGCCTGCACCGCCCGCATCGTGGTGGCCACCCACGCGGATCTGCTCCAGGCCCAAGAGGAGGGGCGTTTCCGCTCCGACCTCTACTACCGGCTGCGCACCCACGCCCTGCAGCTGCCCGGCCTGCGCCGTCGCAAGGACGACCTGCCCCTGCTGTTGGAGCACTTCCTGGCCGAGGCCGCCGAGCAGCTGGGCAAGGAGGCCCCGGCCTACCCCCGGGAGCTGTTGGTGCTTCTGGAGACCTACCACTTTCCGGGCAATGTGCGGGAGCTGCGGGCCATGGTCTTCGACGCCGTGAGCACCTGCCAGACCCCCACTCTGTCCCTGGAGCCCTTCACCAGGAGCATCCGCCCCCCGCACAGTCCGGCTCCCGGCAATCCGGAGGGGGAGCGCCCCCTGTTCCAGGGGCTGGAAGCCCTGCCCACCCTGCGCGAGGCCGCCGATGCCCTGGTGGACGAGGCCCTGGCCCGGGCCAAGGGCAACCAGCGCATTGCCGCCGGCATGCTGGGCATCACGGCCTCGGCCCTGAACAAGCGCCTCAAACAGCGGGAGCAGGAGCGCGAGTAGCGCGTTTTCGCCTTGCAGTGAGACTTCCCCCTTCGAAACAATCCACTGTACTACCAGAGAAATGCTTCATCCCTTGGCCCCTCCGGATTGGCCGGGTGCCGGGGATGCCGCCCCTTTGCGGGAGGTGCGACCGTTGTGTCCGCCCCTGCATGTGTAACCGGGTGTGAATTCCCTCATTCTCCCGAAAGTCCTCAACCTCCTTATTGACTCGCAAAATCAAAGCCTTGC
>CAZNSV010000180.1:0-6644 GCA_964575775.1 uncultured Desulfovibrionaceae bacterium | reverse complement strand
GAGCGTGCCGGAGAAGAACACGTTCTCCAGGCCGGAGAGCTCGGGGTTGAAGCCGGTGCCCAGTTCCAGAATGGCGGAGACCCGCCCCTGGACGCGGCACTCGCCGCTGGTGGGGGTGAGCACGCCGGAGATGATCTTGAGCAGGGTGGACTTGCCCGAGCCGTTGCGCCCCACAATGCCCAGGGTCTCGCCGCGCCCCACCTGGAAGTTCACGTCCCGCAGCGCGAAGAACTTCTGGTGATAGCTCTTGCGCAGGGGGTGGATGCTCTCCTTGAGCCGGTCCATGGGATGGCGGTAGAGCTTGAAGACCTTGCTCAGGTCCCGCACGCTGATCACGGGTTCGTTGTCCCGGATCTCGGGCGCCGCGGCGCTGCTCGCGGGGGTGGGGGCAGAGGGCTCTTGCATGGTGCTCATTGGGTGCGGGGGCGGTCCGTCAGGAGGAACGCCAGGTTCAGACCACATCGGCGAAGTGCGGCCGCAGTCGTTTGAAGAGCAGGGCGCCGACGCAGAACACGATGCAGGTCAGGGTCCAGTAGTAGAGGCCGAGGTAACTGCGCTCCCAGAACCAGACCTTGTAGACCAGGGAGTCGCGAAAGCCTTCCACGATGTACAGGGCCGGATTGATCTTGAGGATCCAGCGGTACTCCTGGGGGATAAGGTTCAGATTCCAGATGACGGGCGTGGCCCAGAAGCCCAGCTGCAGCACGATGCCCACGGCCTGCCCCACGTCCTTGAGAAAGAGGATCAGGGCCGAGGTCATCCAGGTCAGCCCCATGAGCATGACGATGGCCGCGAACTGGTAGTAGAGGAGCTGCAGGGCGTAGATGTCGGGGTAGATGCCCTGGAAGGCCGCGAAGGCGAAGAGGATGCCCACCATGAAACAGTGGATGGTCAAGGCCGAGAGGATTTTCACGATGGGCAGCACGCTCAGGCGCACCGAGACGTTCTTGACCAGGAAGCTGTACTCGCTCACGGCATAGGTGGCGTTCTGCAGGCTGTCGGCAATGAAGAACCAGGGCACGATGCCGCAGATGAGCCAGATGCTGAAGGGGAAATCGATGATGGGCGGGCTCTTGAGGCCGTACTGGAACACGAACCACATGACGAAGATGGTCACCAGGGGCTGGGCAAAGGCCCAGATCAGCCCCAGGGCCGAACCCAGGTACCGGGCCTTGAGGTCCCGGCGCGTCAGGATGAGAATCAGACTGCGATTGCGGTAGATGTCCCGCAAAAATTCAAAAAAAAGGCGCCCGGAGCGCAGCAGTCTGTTCATGAAACCATGCCGGTGGGGTTGAGGGTCGCAGCTGGGCGTGTTCCGCTGAAAACGATCCAATACTGCAGGGGCGCTGCTTTGCCAAGCCCTTTTCCGGCCGCTTGCCCGGCGGGAGCGGACGCAACGGGGGCAACTGAGGGAGCCTGCCTCGTTGCCGGGGGGAAATCCCGCACCCTTGTGCATCGCCCTGGGCATGCGTATGTTTCGCCCCACAGGAAGTCACTGACAGCGCGACGCTGTCTCCCAACGCAACCCAGCCCCTGGAGCCCCCATGGCCAGCATCCGTAAAGGTCTTCTGCAATTCACCTTCAACGGCGCCTTCATGAAGCGTTGGAACGACAAGCTCCGCCCCGTGGAGTTGCTGGAGATCGACAAGCAGGCGCACAAGATGATCACGGCCTGGGCCCTGTACATGGCCAACAGCCGCACGCTCAGCGCCGAGGAACGGCTCGTGCTGGGGCAGAGCGTGGTGGAGGGCGGGCTCTTCGAGTACTTCTACCGCCTGGTCATCACGGACATCAAGCCGCCCATCTTCTACCAGATCAAGGCCAACCCGGCCCATTACCGGCGCCTGACCCAGTGGGTCCTAGACCAGCTGGGCCCCCGCCTGCAGTCCCTGGGGCAGCCCTTCTGGCAGCGCCTCAACGACTACTTCGCCGAGCCGCCCAGCCCACCGGAAGGCGAGTTGGGGCGCCGCATCCTCGAGGCCGCCCATCTCTACGCCAGCAGCTGGGAGTTCAATCTGCTCAAGGGCATCAACCAGCAGGACGACGAGTTCCAGGACATCGAGGCCTCCTTCGTGGACGGCCTGGCCCGCTACCAGGACCTGGCCGGGGTGCCGGAGCTGATCCAAGGGCTGGAAACCCCGCTGGGGCGCTTCACCCACCTCTGCGGTCAGCTGCGCTTCCAGAAACGCTGGTCCCAGACCCCGCGCATTCCCGAAACCTCGGTCATCGGCCACATGTTCCTGGTGGCCTGCTACGCCTATTTCTGCTGCATCGTGCAGGGCGCCTGCCCCGCCTTGCGGCTCAACACCTTCTTCGCCGGGCTCTTCCACGACCTGCCCGAGCTGCTCACCCGGGACATCATCTCCCCCGTGAAGAAGTCCGTGCTGCACCTGGCCGACCTGATCAAGGAGTACGAGGACAAGGAGCTGACCCGCCGCGTGCTCGAACCCCTGGCCCACGGCGGCCACGCGGACCTGGCCAAGCGGCTGGAGTACTTCCTCGGGCTGGAGCTGGGGTCGGAGTTCAAGAACACGGTACTGGAAGAGGGGCGTCTGCGCGAAGTGAGCCACGCGGAGCTCTACGACTCCTGCAACTGTGCCTCCTGCGACCCCAAGGACGGCGAGACGCTGAAGGTCTGCGATTCCCTGGCCGCCTTCATCGAGGCCTACACCGCCATGCGCAACGGCATCTCCTCGGAGCAGCTGCAGCAGGCCCTCTGGCGGCTACGCGAGGCCTACCAGCAGACCACCCTGGGCCAGGACATCCACGTGGGCGCCCTGCTGGCGGATTTCGACTGAGACGCGGCCTCTACCAGGAAAAGTCGTTGTTCATGTAGGCGAAAATGAGCAGCGTGGAAAACTGCCGCTCGTAGCGTTTGTCGTCGGCCAGCAGCGCCTTGGCGGCGTCCAGGGGCGCCATGGCCTTGGCGTAGGGGCGCTCCGTGATCATGGCGCAGAAGGAATCCGCCACCGCGCACAACCGCCCCAGCTTGGTGCACTCGTCCCCGGAAATCTTGCGGGGATAGCCCGAGCCGTCCAGGCGTTCGTGGTGCTCGAACACGCAGCTCTTCATCTCCCCGAAGGTCAGGCCCAGCTTCTGCGCCAGCTTCATGCCCACGATGGGGTGCTGGTTCACCTTGCTGCGTTCGTCCTGGGTCAGGGGCACGCTCTTGGTGCGGATGAAGGCCGGGATCTTGCACATGCCCATGTCGTGAAGGAAAAAGGCCAGGGTCGCGCGGTCCAGTTCGCGGCGCTCGAACTGCCCCCCCCGGGAGCGCAGGTACAACCACAAGGCCATGATGCCCGTGTTGACGCTGTGGGTGACCAGGGTGTGCTCGCCGAGCAGGCGCTTGGTGAGGGAGCGGATGCGGTGACTGTCCTGGGCCAGGTACTCGGTGAGCACCATGAGGTCCTGGTAGAGCAGGTCGAAGAAGCTCTGCACGGCCTGGTCGAAGAAGGCCTCCAGGCGCAACTGCAAGGCCTGGATGATGATGTTGGCGATCTCGCCCTCGCGCAGGTTCTTGTCCACCAGGATCAGGTCCAGCTGCTTGCAGATGTGCTGGGAGTAGACCGGGTGGTCCGAGCGGGAGACGAAGAGCAGGGCGTCGACGCAGAGCTGGTTGACCTCGTCCACCTGGGCGTTGCTCAGGCGCTGCCCCTTGCGGGCGTAGGGCAGGAGCTGGGCCACGTCCTCGTTGAAGCGGAACAGATCCAGCGGGGGGCGGTACTTGGGAAAACTGGCCAGGATATCAGGATTGATCTGATAGTATTCCTCGGAAATATTGTCGGGAATGGTCGTTTTCACTGCACACACGGTGGTAGCCTCATGAAGGGGCGAAACGCAGGGTTGGCCCGGCGCCTGTGTTTCGTGCAGAATCGCACAGGCTAAGGCAGGCGGCCCGGCAGCAAGTGGGCCGAGCCCTTGGGCCCGGCGGAAAACCGCCACAGGCGGGCCTCTGAAAAACCACGCTGCCTTTATCTCCAGTATAGCCGCCTTTGCAGGGTACCGCAAGCCCTTCTCAGCACAGGACTATCCGCAAGAATCCCGGGCGCGGACAGGTTTTGCCTACGGAAACGGCACCCTGCTGCAGGCCCCTCCGGTCTGCTGCACGGTCCATGTACGAAACATTCCTGCAGATGCGCACGGTGAATCATGTGCGTTTTCGCTGTCCACTCTTGACATGGGCACAAGAGTTTGAAAAAGATTTTTTCTAGATTATTTCTAAATGAACTCTTCGTGCAAAACCGCAGCAAGCCTTGACAGTGCTGCCAGAATAAGACATGAGGTGGTAAAAAGTGGAAAGAAGTGGTAAGACTTCTCACAAGGTGACCGCCCCATGTTGTTTCGCGGCAAATCGCAGCGCAGCCTCGACGCCAAGGGGCGTCTCATGCTCCCCCCGGAGTATCGAGACGCCATCGTGGCGCGTGATGCGCAAGGGCGCTTCGTGCTGACCTGTTACGACGGCTGTCTGGTGGGGTTTCCACTGCCGGACTGGGAGGCCTTCGAGGGCAGTCTGCTGACCCTGACCAACGCCTCCCGAAAGTTGCGCGATTTCCGGCGTCTGGTCATCGGCAGTGCCGAGGAGCTCGCCCTGGACAAGCAGGGGCGGGTGTTGCTGTCCCCGGCCCACCGCGCCTATGCCGGACTGGACGGCGCCGTGGAACTGGTGGGGCAGTTGCAGAAGTTCGAGATCTGGAGTCCGGCGCAGTTCACCTCCCTCATCGAGGGGCAGAACTACGACGACGTGACGCAGGAACTGGAGGCGGGCGGCATCGCCATTCCTTTGTAGCAGGGGCTCGAGCGGACCGCGCAAGGAACACAACGGTGAGGGGAGCACATGCAGCATGTTTCGGTTCTACTGCACGAAGTGCTCCATTGGCTTGCCCCCAGGCCGGGCGGTACCTACCTCGACGGCACCCTGGGTCTGGCCGGGCACAGCGCGGCCCTGCTCGAGCAGCTGGACGGCAACGCCCGTCTGCTGGGGCTGGACCGGGACCCGCAGGCCCTGGCCGCGGCAAGTCAACGGTTGTCGGTCTTCAGGTACGCCGCGGTCTGCAGGCAGGCCCGCTACAGCGAATTTTCCGAAATCCTCGCGGAACTGGGGTGGCAGGGGCTGGACGGCGCGCTTTTGGATCTGGGCGTCTCCTCCCTGCAGTTGGATACTCCGGAACGCGGATTCAGTTTTCTGGCCGACGGGCCTCTGGACATGCGCATGGGCGCCGGAGGGCCGGATGCCCCGGCCACGCGCTTGGTGAACAAGGCGGGAGTGGAAGAGTTGCAGCGCATCATCGCGACATACGGCGAGGAGCCCCAGGCGGGGCGTATCGCCCGGGCCATTGTCCAGGCCCGCGCCCTGGCTCCCATCGAGACCACGGGGCAGCTGGCCGCCCTGGTGGAGCGCACCTATCCGGCCGCCTGGCGGGCCACGGCCCGCAACCATCCGGCCACCAGGACCTTCCAGGCCCTGCGCATGGCCGTGAACAGCGAGTTGGAAGAGTTGGAAACCTTCTTGCGGCTCATTCCCCAGGCCCTCAAGCCCGGGGGGCGGGTGGCGATCATTTCGTTCCATTCCCTGGAAGACCGGATCGTCAAGCACGCCTTTCGGCACGAGTCCCTGGCCTGCACCTGCCCCCGCGAGGTGCCGCAGTGCGTGTGCGGGGGGCCGCGATTGCGGGTGCTGACCAAGAAGCCCGTACGCCCCACGGAGCAGGAAATGGCCGCCAACAGCCGGGCCCGCAGCGCCAAGTTGCGCGTGGCCGAGCGGCTGGGGTCCGGACGGGCCCGGGCGCCCAGGGAGGATGGCAAGGCCGAGCGCGGCGCCAGGTACGGCAGGAGAAGCGGATGTTCCAGGTGAGCCGCCGCTGGCTCGTGCTCACGGCCCTGGCCGGGGGGCTGACCATCGTGCTGGGCCTGACCTTGGCTTGGCTGAATATCGAACGCATGGATCTGGCCTACGGCCTCAAGCGGCAGCAGACCAGGCTGCAGGAACTCGAAGACCACGTGGCCAAGCTCCGGGTGGAGCGCGACAATCTCCTGGCCCCCTATCGGCTGGAGCGTCTGGCCAGGGAATACGGACTCAAATCGCCCGCTGGGGGGCAGATGCGCAAGGTGGAACAGAGTCATGGCCCGGAATAAACGCGAATATCGCGGCCAGAATAAAACCGAACCACGCTGGAATCTCGCGCGGGGCAAGGCCGAATCCAGCGGAGGGCTGGCCTCGCGCCTGCTGCAGCGCCGCAGCAGCGTGACCCCGGCCAAGACCGACGCCCTGCTCAACAAGAAACGCAAGCCGGCCAAGGTGCAGAAGCATCCGGGCCTGGCCGCGCGGGTGGTCTCGCGCCATTTCGACTGGCCCCGCTTCCGCCTGCGCGCCGTGGCGGTGTTTTTCGGGCTGCTTTGGCTCGGGCTCTGGTTCCGCGCCTATCAGGTGCAGATCGTGGACGGCCCGGCCCTGGCAGAAAGGGCCGCGCGCCAGCACCGCACCACGGAGTTCGTGGTGGGTGAGCGGGGGCAGATTTTCGACAGCAACGGGCGGCTCCTGGCCAAGAGCGTGGCCATCAAGTCCATTTTCGCCAACCCGGCCAGGGTGCAGAATCCGGCCGAGACGGCCATGGTCCTGGCCGAGATCCTGGGCCAGGACGCCA
>CAZNSV010000179.1:0-6645 GCA_964575775.1 uncultured Desulfovibrionaceae bacterium | reverse complement strand
TCAGGAGCTCGGTTCCGGACGGCCTAGCGGGGCGAAAGCTCTTCAGGAGGCGTTCCAGGGGCTCCGCAGTCACAGGCAAGGGGCGGGGCAGCAGGGCGGAAGGGGAGGCGCAGCGGGCCGGGAGGCTGTCCTGGACCCGCAAACGGGCGTAGTCGCCGGGCTGTGGGGGCGGTTCCACCAGGGCCAGACGCTGCAGCCCCCGTGGCATTTCGTCGGCGCGGTGGGTGGTGCAGACCAGTTGGAGGTTGGGGCGGGTCATGAGCTGCTCCAGCCGGGCCAGCAACTCGCCCCGGGCTTGCGGGTCCAGGCCGTCACAGACCTCGTCCAGGAGCAGAACCCCGGGCTCGGAGTGCGGGGGGCTGACCAGGGTGGCCAAGGCGGCCAGGGCCCGGGCAATGAGCACCCGCCGCAACTCCCCCTGGGACAGGGTGGGGGTCAGGCGCTGGGCCAGGTGCGCCACACCCATGGCGGCCAGGCTGGCCAGGGCCTGCTCCTCCTGCTCGGGACTGACGGGGCGGTAGAGCAGCAAGGCATCGAAAAAGCCCGCCAGCACGGCCTCCAGGGCGGTGATGCGACGCCCCTCCTGCTGGTAGGGAAGCTGGGACTCGGCCGAGACCAGGGCCATGCGGGGGCGGGCCGTGAGGGGCGATGGCGAAGGGGGGGCGGTGAAGCCGTAAAGTCGGGGGGGTGGGGCTGCCGGGTCCTCGGGTGCCAGGGGCCAGAGCTCCCCCCGCAACAAGGCGAGAAAACTGCTTTTCCCGGCGCCGTTGGGGCCGAGCACGGCCCAGTGCTCCCCGGGGCGCAGGGTGAAGTGCTCCACCCGGAGCACGGGGCGCCCTGCGCGCTGGACCAGGGCCTGCCGCAGGGAGACGAGAAAGGGAGGTTGGGGCGGATCGGTCCGCAAAGATGCAGAAGTGTGTCGTTGCATGGTCGGGCCTTATAACCAGTCCTGGGAGCGCTGTGAAGGGCGTCACAGTCGTGGTGGGTCATTGCCTGAAGCGGCGGGGAGTTGTATGGAGATGGCGAGGGAACGGAACGGGACAGCCGCTTCAAACAGCCGGAGGACGCGATGCAACGGATCTGGAGGGTGATGCTGCCGTGCCTGGTGGTGCTGCTGGGATGCTGGTCTCCATCCCTGGGGGCGGGGCTGGAGGTCCACAAGGACGCAGACGGCATCCGGATCACGGGCAAGCGCCCCCCAACGCCTGTGCAACCGGCGCCGGTATCCGCGCCCCCCAACTCGCCCGAGGCGCCCGAGGCGCCCGAGGCAGGTGATGCCCCCGCAAGCCCCGACGCGCCCCCGAAAAGTCCCCCCGTGGTTGCGCCCGAAAAGAGCGGGGACCAAGCGGGGCCTGTGCCCCTGGAGGAGAACCCCGCCTTTGTCGAGGCGCTCAATGCCCTGACCGACGAGTACCGCCGCCGGGAGGCCCTGCTGCAGGAGCGGGCGGACCGGGAATTGGCGGACCACGATGCCGGGACCCTGGCCCTGCGGAACAGGATCCTGGCGGTGGAGGCCGCCATGGAGCGCGACAGCCGCACCGACGCCATCTACGCGTACCAGGAGCGCGAGCAGGAGCGTGCCAGGCTGCTGCGCGAGATGGCTGCCTGGCAGGCTGTCTGGCAGGAACAGGCCGCTGCGCTGGAGCGGGAATCCCAGCGCCTGTACGGCTGGTACGAGCAGCAAAGCAAGCGTCTGCGCTGGCGTTTCGAGCGGGATGCCCGGCGCTGAGCCTCTGGGACTGGAGCCGAAAAAAGTGTTGCGCCGGGGGGCGGTTTGTGAGTACCGAAAGCCCTTGGCTGCCTGACTGCGTGCGGTCATGTCCTGCCGCTCCGGATCGGGGATGTGCGGCGGTGCGGTGCTCCGGGGGGAGACCGACCGCGGGGTCCGGAAGAGGCTGGTGGCCGATGTACGCAGCCGGCTTTGTTGCGTCTTTACTCTAACGCCACCGAGGGGGATGTGTCATGAAGCACTGGGTCTGCCGGACGTTGCTGGGGCTTGTGGTCGTGCTGGGCGGAGCATCCGCGGCTGCTGCCGCGGGTTTCGGGATTTACGAATGGGGCGCCAGAGGCTTGGCTCTCGGGGGCGCCATGACGGCCAGGGCGGACGATCCCTCGGCCCTGGTCTACAACCCCGCCGGCATCACCCAACTGGAAGGCTGGCAGGTGCAGACGGGGCTGACCGTGATCCGCCCCCAGGCCTCGGTGCAGGGGACCGACCCCTACCGTGGCGGCACCAGGACCACGGACGCCAATGAGCAGACCTGGTACGTGCCCCACTTCTATACCACCTACAAGGTCAACGACCGGGTGAGCCTGGGGCTGGGCATGTTCACCCGCTACGGCCTGGGCAACGACTACGACGACAACTGGATGGGGCGCTACAACACCACCCATGCCAGCCTGGCCACGGTCTCCCTGGCGCCCACGGTGGCCTGGAAGATCACCGACGACTTTTCCCTCGGCTTCGGGCTCGAGTTCATGCGCATGACCGTCAACATGCACCAGATGATCGACGGCACGTCCCTGGTCTACGGTGCCCTGGGCGCCCAGCGCGGCGCGGCCTGGCTGCGCTCCAGGGGGTTGGGGCTCAACGTCAACGACCCCGGTACCAGCAGCCTGGACTACATCCAGGAACTGCGGGGCGAGGGGTACGGCGTGGGCGGCGCCATCGGCCTGCACTACAAGCTCTCGGAGCAGTGGGCCGTGGGCCTGGCCTACCGCAGCCGCATCTCCACCTCCCTCAAGGGGCGCGCCAAGTACAAGTTCGGGGATGAGGCCTGGAACAACCTCAGCGGCTTCAAGCAGGCCTCGCAGCAGCTTTTTTCCAATACCGACGTGACCACTTCCATTACCACGCCGGATTCGGTGCATTTCGGCGTGGTCTACCGGCCCCTGGAAAACCTGAGCATCGAAACGGGCCTGGTCTTCACGGCCTGGAGCACCTACGATGCCCTGGAGATCAACTACGATCGCGCTTCCCTGGGCCGCCAGGAAGTGACCCTGGAGAAGCAGTGGAACGATACCTGGCGCTTCAACGTCGGCGTCGAGTACCTGCCCGTGGACTGGGTGGCCCTGCGCGCGGGCTACGTTTTCGACCAGTCGCCCATCCAGAAGGGCTACGAGGATTACGCGCTTCCGGCCAACGACAGGCATCTGCTCAGCGCGGGCTTGGGTTTCGCCTTCTCCGACTTCACCCTGGACCTGGCCTACACGTATCTGAAGATCACGGAACGCACGGTGGACGCCAGGGTGAGCTCCGGCGTCCTGGCCGGCAAGTTCACCAACGGCGACGCCCACCTCATGGCGATGACCCTGGGCTACGCCTTCTGAGCAGCGAACCACGACCCTAACGGCCGCGGGCTTCGCATGGGGTCCGCGGCCCCAACGGTGCAGCATGCAACTGGTGCGTTACGAACCCGAAATCCCGCCCAACACGGGCAATATCGCGCGGCTGTGCGCCGCCACCCGCACGCCGCTGCACCTGGTGGAGCCCCTGGGCTTCAGCCTGGACGACAAGCATCTGAAGCGGGCGGGGCTGGACTATTGGCCGGAAGTGTCTGTCTCGGTCTGGCCGGACTGGGCCAGCCTGCTGGCCAAGGTGCGCGGCAACGGCACCCCCGGACGCCTGGTCTGCAGCAGCAGCCGCCAGGGCACGGCCTATCATGAATTTCCTTTCGCGCCTGACGATTGGCTGGTACTGGGACCCGAAACCCGCGGCCTGCCCGAGGATATCCTGGCCCAGACCCCGCATCTGGTGCGGATTCCCATTTGGGGGGCGGTGCGCAGCCTCAACCTGTCCACCGCGGCAGGGATCCTGCTCTACGAGGCCCTGCGCCGGACCGAGGGGTTGCAGGCCTGAGCGGGGAGGCGGCTGTGTCGCGTGAAAACGAAGAATCTGAATGTACCATGGTCTCTGCTCCGGCGATTATGCCACCAAGACCACGCTTGCAGCGTGGTCGTTCTTGTGAGTCCGAGCAACAAAATGTCGAACATTTTGTGCTCTCCGTAATAACGCTGCAATGACGTTGCAGGGAGAAGCTCGTGTTCGATCCGGGATTTCTTTGGCTGGCAGTGCTGGTCGGCGCTGCGGTGCTGCTGGACCTGGCTTTTGGTGATCCGCGTCTCCTGCCGCACCCGGTGCGGTTTCTGGGCGCCTTGGCGACATCCATGGAACCCCTGCTGCGCCAGGCTGCCGGGCAGGCGGGCGACCGGCGCAAGGGGCTGCGCCGCGCCGGGACCTTCGGGGTGTTCTTCCTGGCCCTGGGAGCCGGGGCCGGCGCCTGGGGACTCAGCTCCCTGCCCAGTGTGGGCCTGATTTTCGCCCTGTACCTGAGCTACGCCGGGCTGGCTCTAGGCTCCCTGCTGCGCGAGGGCGAAAAGGTGCGCAAACGGCTCTTCGGCGATCGGGACCTCCCCGCCGCTCGCCCGGCTCTGGCCATGCTGGTCAGCCGCGAGACCAGGGACCTGGACAGCCAGGGCGTCATGCGCGGCCTGGCCGAGACCATGAGCGAGAACGCCAACGACGGTTTCGTGGCGCCCTGCTTCTACCTGGTCCTGGGCTGCACCCTGGGCGGGAGCATGGAATGGGGCGTGGGCGCCCTCTGGTGCTACAAAGCCGTGAGCACCCTGGATTCCCTCTGGGGCTACAAGAACGACAAGTACCGCGATTTCGGGCGTGCCGCCGCCCTGGCCGACGACGTGCTCGCCTGGCTCCCGGCTCGCATCGCGGCCCTGGCCATGCTCGGCACCGCCACCTTCGAGCGCAGGGTGGACCTCAAGGACGTCTTTCCGCTCTGGCGCAGCATCAAGGCAGATGCGCGCCTGGTGGAGAGCCCCAACGCCGGGTGGCCCATGAGCGCCGCGGCCTGGCTTTCCTGCGCCTGGATCGGGGGGCCGGCCGTCTACTTCGGCGAACTCAAGGACAAGCCACAGCTCGGCCCCACACAGAACGAATGGACCGAGAGCCGCATGCAGATTCTTTTCAGCCTGGTCCGCAGTTCCTGTATCGCGGTGGCCATGGCGCTGACCGCCCTGGGCACGGCCGTACTCTGGGCACAACGCGCCTGGCCGCTGTTCTGAACCGTTGCGGTTCGCCATTCGCCAGTCGGGCAACTGTCATGCTCCTGTCACCCTGGGAAAAGCTCTGGCTACTTCTGTGCTTGTGTGACATAAATGCATATTGTTGGCAAACAGTAGTGGCTGGAGTTATGGCAGCATCAATCAGGAGCGATGATTTGATTTTTTCAGGCAGCAAGGGCTATGCAGTATAATTTCGAAGTCCTGGACTTCATCCCCATGGGCGCCTTTGTCCTCGACGCCGGTTACCGGGTCCTTTTCTGGAACCGGTGCATGGAGAACTGGACCAGACGCCCCGCCAGCGCCTTGCTCGGCACGGACATTCGCAGCCACTACCCCCAATTGGGGGCGCCCAAGATCGCCGCCCGGCTGGAGGGTGTGTTCCAGGGCGGCCCCCCCGTCATCTTTTCCGCCCAGCTGCATCGGCAGATCATCCCCACGCCCTTGCCCGGGGGGCGACTGCGCCTCCAGAACACCATGGTCAATGCCGTGCACACGGACCAGGGGTTTCTGGCCCTCTTCACCCTGCAGGACGTCACGGAGATCAGCAGGCGTCTGGAGCAGTACATCGCCCTGCGCAACCACGCCCTGAGCGAGGTGGACGAGCGCCGCAAGGCCGAGGCCGAGATCAAGGAGCGCGAAGCCCTCTACCGCGCCATTTTCGAGAAGATCCGCGCCGCCAAGATGATCGTGGATCCCTATACCGGCGACATCGTGGATGCCAACACCGCTGCCTGCTATTTCTATGGCTATCCGTATCCGCAGTTGTTGCGCATGAATGCGGGGCAGATTTTCCACCTGCCCAAGGACGAACTCCTCGCGCGGATGCAACGGGTGGTGCAGGAGGATTCGGGGTTCTTCGAGCTGCGGTTGCGGCTTGCGGACGGCGACTTCAAGGACGTGGAGGTGCATGCCGCGCCCATCGAGGTGCGCGGCCAGACCCTGCTCTATTGCACCATCAACGACGTGACGGAACGCAAGCTGGCCGAAGCGGGGCTGCGTTCTTCCGAACACAAGTTCCGGCTGATTTTCGACATGGCCGGAGACATGATCCTGTTGCACGATCTCGAGGGGCGGATTCTGGACGCCAACCGTCAGGCCTGGGAGATACTGGCCGGGAGCAAGGAGCGGCTGCTCGGCCTCGGGGTGCAGGACCTGGAAGCCGAGAATGGAGGCGCTGCCGTGCGCCAGGGCCTGCTGGCCCTGCAGCAGCGCGCTGCCGTGGCCTTCGAGACCACCTTGCGCTGCGCTTCCGGCGAGCTCCTGCCGGTGGAAGCCAAGGCCAGGCGCCTGGAGCTTAACGACAGCCCCGCGGTGCTCAGCATTCTGCGCGATATTTCGGAGCGCAAGAAGATCGAGGCCCTGCGCGAGGACGTGGAGCGCATCACCCGGCACGATCTCAAGAACCCTCTGGGGGCCATCCTGGGCCTGCCCGAGATTCTGCTCCTGGCCGACAACCTGAGCGAAGAGCAGCGCGACATGCTCCAGGTCATCCAGGACGCCGGCTATTCCATGCTGAACATCATCAATCTTTCCCTGGACCTCTACAAGATGGAGACAGGGAACTAC
>CAZNSV010000178.1:652-6647 GCA_964575775.1 uncultured Desulfovibrionaceae bacterium | reverse complement strand
CTTCCTGGACATCATGCGCCAGGAGGTGTCCATCCTGGCCGACATGTTCGCGGCGGTCATCGCCAAGCTCAAGGCCGCGCCCGCCGCGGCCCCTGCACCGGCGGCTGCGCCCAAGCCCGAGCCCAAGCCGGAGCCGAAGCCGGAGCCGAAGCCGGAGCCGAAGCCGGAACCCAAGCCGGAGCCGAAGCCGGAGCCCAAGCCCGCTCCGGCCCCCAAGCCTGCCCCCGCTCCGGCCCCCAAGCCGGCGCCCGCTCCCGCGCCCAGGCCGACGCCCCAGCCGGAGCAGGAGAACGGAGCTGCCGCTGCCGGCGGGGCTCAGCAGCAAAAGGCCAAGGTCTCGTCCACCATCCGCGTGGACCACGAGAAGCTCGACCACCTCATGAACCTCATCGGCGAGTTGATCATCAACCGCAACCGCTATTCCATGCTGGCCCGGGCCCTGGAAGAGGGCAGGGACGTGACCGAGATCGCCCAGAATCTCACCGAGACCACCTACGCCATGGCGCGCATCTCCGACGACCTGCAGGACACCATCATGAAGGTGCGCATGGTGCCGGTGCAGACCGTGTTTTCCCGTTTTCCGCGTCTGGTGCGCGACCTTTCGCGCAAGAGCGGCAAGCAGGTGGAGCTCATCACCGAGGGCGAGGAGACCGAACTGGACAAGAGCGTGGTGGAGGTCATCGGCGACCCGCTGGTGCACCTGATCCGCAACTCCGTGGACCACGGCGTGGAGCCCGAGGACGTGCGCATCGCCGCGGGCAAGAGTCCCGTGGGCAAGGTGCATCTGCGCGCCTACCACAGGGGCAATTCCGTGGCCATCGAGGTGGAGGACGACGGCCGGGGCATCGACCCGGAAAAGATGCGCGAGAGCGCCGTGAAGAAGGGCGTACTCTCGCCGGAAGAGGCCAAGAGCCTGGACGACCGTGAGGCCCTGGAGCTGATCTTCGCGCCCGGGTTCTCCACGGCCGAGAAGGTCACGGACATCTCCGGCCGTGGGGTGGGCATGGACGTGGTGCGCACCAACATCAAGAACCTCAAGGGCAGCGTGAACATCATTTCCGAGGTGGGGAAGTACACGCGGTTCGTGCTGTCCCTGCCCCTGACGCTGGCCATCATCGACGCCCTCATGGTCAAGGTGGCGGGGCAGACCTTCGCCATTCCGCTGGACGCGGTGTCCGAGACCACCAAGATCGAGGCCTCGCGCCTGACGGACGTGAACAACCGCAAGGCCGTGACCCTGCGCGGCGAGGTTCTGGGCATCATCGACATGCGTGAGCTGCTGGAAATGCCCCCGCGCGAGGAGCAGGAAATCCTGTCGGTGCTGGTGATCCACGACAACGACCGGCGCCTGGGAATCATCGTGGACAGCCTGCTGGAGCGCCAAGAGATCGTGATCAAGTCTTTGGGCAGCTATCTGGGCGACCAGAAGGGCCTCTCCGGCGCCACCATCATGGGCGACGGCAGCGTGGTGCTGATCCTCGACCCCCACGAAATCTACATCATGGCCACGTCCAAGGCCATCTGAGGCCGGACCGAAGGGGCGCTGGAGGGAAGAACCGGGCCGGAGCCTGAAAAAGATGCGCTTGCGGGGTCTGGCCCCGTTGGCAGCCCCCGCGTGAAGGTGTATGGTCCAGCCCAAGCTCCCGTCTGCACGGGATAGCGGGCAATCCACCACATCATTCACAAGGGGTCAGCCTATGAAAGCGACGTTCCTATGCTCCCTGGCACTGGTCTTCCTCTGTTCCGCCTGCGTCACCACCGGACCCTCCATCATCACCAGCTCCGTGAGCACCAGCGCCCATCAGGCCGCGGCGCCCGCCGACACCGGCCCCAAAGCCACCACGGCGCCCACCACCTACCGCAACACGCAGCGCAATTTCCAGTTCACCCTGCCCGCGGGCTGGGACGTGGTCCCGGATCCCAACTCCGAGTCCATCAGCGTCATGAAGCCGGGCACCTCCCGGGGCTTCATCGTGCACATCGAGCAGATGGTGCCCAGTTTTCCCAGGGGCGAGGCGGTCAAGGCGGGCCTGAAGCAGGACAAGGAGCGCGTGACCATCAAGAAGCTGCTGTCCGCCGAGCGGCGTGACGACGGCAATCCCAAGACCGGCTGCGGCGTCATCGGCTGGGAGCAGACCGAGGCACCCCAGAAGAACGAATTTCAGCGCATCATCTGGCAGTGTTACGACGGCGAGAACTTCTACATGAACTTCATGGCCCACACCACCAACGAGGACTTCGAGGCCGCCAGGGCCGAGCTTCGGCAGATCATGGATTCCGTCAAGTTTTGCCAGTAGCCCGCCACGGGTGAAGACCATCCGGTGCCGCGTCCGTTCCGGTTCTCCCGGAGGGGCGCGGCATCATTGTTTCAGGAGTTCGCGCTCCTCATCGTGGTCGGCGTGCTCCAGGGCCACGGCGCGGAACTCCTCCTGCAGGCCCAGGAAGGCCTCCACCAGCTTGGGGTCGAAATGGCTGCCCGCGCCCTTCATGAGGAAGCGCACGGCCTCGCTGTGGGGGAAGGGGGGTTTGTAGACCCGCTTGCTGATCAGGGCGTCGTAGACGTCGGCCACGGTCATGATCCGCGCGGCCAGGGGAATGGCCTCCCCGGCCAGCCCTTGGGGATAGCCCTTGCCGTCCCATCGTTCGTGGTGGCCGTAGGCGATTTCCCGGGCGAAGTGGAGGAAGGAGTTGCTGCCCAGCCTGGCTTCCGCCCCCAGCAGGGCGTCGCGGCCGTAGATGGTGTGCTTCTTCATCTCCTCGAACTCTTCGGGGGTGAGCTTGCCGGGCTTGAGCAGGATGTGATCCGGCACGCCCACCTTGCCGATGTCGTGCAAGGGTGCGGAGACATACAGCAAATACACCGAGGTCTGGTCCAGGGGGGCGCCATTGGACAGCCGCCCCTCGCCGTGGGCCTGCAGGGTTTCGGCCAGGAGCCGCACATAGGTCTGGGTGCGGCGGATGTGCCCCCCGGTTTCCGGGTCCCGGGTTTCCGCCAGGTTGGCCAGGCTCTCGATGGTCACTTCCTGGGTCAGGTGCAGCTCCCGCGTGCGCTCCTGCACCATGAGCTCCAGCTCGTCCCGGTGCCGCTTCAGTTCCAGCTGGTTGTGCACGCGCTGCTTCACCAGGCTGGGGCGGAAGGGCTTGGTGATGAAGTCCACGGCGCCCAGGGACAGGCCGTGGGCCTCGTCCTGCTCCTCGCTCAGGGCCGTGATGAAGATCACCGGGATGCCCCTGGTGACCGGGTCCTCCTTCAGCAGGCGGCAGACCTCGAACCCGTCCAGGCCGGGCATCATCACGTCCAGGAGGATGATGTCGGGGCTCGGGGTGGTCCGGGCCAGACGCAGCGCCTTCTCGCCGTTCACCGCCGCCGTGATGGCGTACTCGCTCCGCAGGGTCTCCATGAGCACCTGGATGTTCTCGGGGGTGTCGTCCACGATGAGTACCCGCTGCCTGCGCTCGCTCATGCGTCCTCCAGGCTGATGCCCAGCTGTCGGGCCAGCTCCTCGATGCTCTGCCGTGCCGCGTCCGTGTCGAAACCTTCCAGCTGCCGCTCCAGGGTCTTGAAGGAGGCGGCGCTCTGCCCCCCGGCCAGCAAGGGGCGCAGCTCCTCCAGACACTGCATGGCGCGCCCCAGGTCCTGTTCGAGATTGTGCCACAGCTCGCGCAGCAGGGGGGCCGCCCGACGAAGCTCTTCCGGCCCGGGGCCGCTGACCGTCGCCGGACCGGTCTGGGCTTCCTCCAGGACGGTCAACCCCGCCAGCACCTCCTGCAGCCGCCCCTCCAACTCCACGAGCAGCGGCAGGTCCGGGTCAGGTGTTTCCCCCGGTAGCAGCGCACGCAGACGACGCTCCAGGTTCCCCGCTGCCTCGGCCAGGGGCCCGGCGCCCAGGTTTCCGGCCACGCCGCGCAGGCTGTGCACCAGCGCGGCGCCCCCTGCGTTGTCCCCGGACTGCAGGAGCCCGCGCAGCGTTGCCATGGTCCCGGCGTGCTTCACCGCAAAGCCCGCGAGCAGGGAGCGGTAGAGGCGCAGGTTGCCCCCCACGGCGGTCAGCCCCTGTCGGGTATCGATGCCCGGCAGAGGCGGCAGACCCTCGGCCGTGGTCCCTGAGGGAGCCGGAGCTTCTACCTGCACGGGAGGCGCGGGGGCGCGCTCGCCCGGCGCCTTGGCCGGAATCCAGCGCACCAGGGCCGCCTCCAGCCGTTGCGGGTCGATGGGCTTGCTCAAATGCTCGTTCATGCCCGCCTGCAGGCATTGCTCCCGGGCCTCGGCCAGGGCGTGGGCCGTCATGGCCACAATGGGGGGCGCAAAGCCCTTGGCCCGCAAGCGCCGCGTGGCCTCCAGGCCGTCCAGCTCCGGCATCTCGATGTCCATGAACACCAGGTCCCAGGGCTCGCGGTCCGCCAGCTCCAGGGCCTCCCGGCCGTTGGCCGCCGTGGTCACGACCAGTCCGCGCTGCTCCAGCAGCTCGCGCACGATCTGTTGGTTGAACTCGTTGTCCTCGGCCACCAGCACCCGGGCGCCCCGGATGCCCGCCAGGCCCGGTGCCAGCTCGTCGGCCGCGCGGGGCAGCGGCTCCTCGGCCGGAATCCCGAACCGGGCCGTGAAGGAAAAGGCCGCTCCTTGCCCCAGTTCGCTTTGCACGCCGATCTCCCCCTGCATCAGCCCCACCAGGCGCTTGCAGATGGCCAGGCCCAGGCCCGTGCCGCCGTACTTGCGGGAAATGGAGCCGTTGGCCTGGGTGAAGGACTGGAACAGGCGCTCCTGCTGCTCCGGGCTCAGGCCGATGCCCGAATCGCGCACCGTGAAGCGCAGGACCACACCCTGCTCCGTGGGGGGGCTCTCCAGCCCCACCTCCACATGCACGAAACCGTGTTCCGTGAACTTGAGGGCGTTGTTGGCCAGGTTGATGAGCACCTGCCCCAGGCGCAAGGGATCGCCCTGCAGGGCACGCGGCACCTGGGGATCCGTGCGGATGGCGAACTCCAGCCCCTTTTGCAGCAGGGGCAGTTCCACGATGTCCCCCAGGCTGTCCAGCACCTCCTGCAGCAGGAAGGGCACGGACTCCAGCTCCATCTTGCCCGCCTCGACCTTGGAGAAGTCCAGGATGTCGTTGATGATGCTCAGCAAGGCCTTGGCCGCGCGCTCCAGCTTGACCTGGTAGTCGCGCTGCCGGGGCGTGAGCTCGGTCTGCAAGGTCAGGTGGCACATGCCCAGCACGGCGTTCATGGGGGTGCGGATCTCGTGGCTCATGCGCGCCAGGAATTCGCTTTTGGCCCGGTTGGCCTTGTCCGCGGCCTCGCGGGCCTCCTGCAGGGCCTGTCTGACCCGGACCTCCTCGGTCACGTCCAGGAGCAGGCCGTCCAGCCAGAGCACATCGTCGGGGTCCTGTTCGTTGCGCTGCCCACGCCCCTTGTCCAGGACCCAGCGCTCCCCCCTCTGGGGGTGCAGGATGCGGTAGGTGTACACGTAGCGGTTGTCCCTGGCCACACTCTCGCGGATGCTCGCGGCGGTGGGCTCGCGGTCCTCGGGGTGGATGCAGTCCGGCAGGGAGCGTTCGGCCCCGGCGATGAAGTCGCTGCCCGCATAGCCCGTGAGCCGCTGCACGCCGTCGCTGATGTAGAGCATGGTGCGCTCCTCGTCGTGCAGACAGCGGTAGATGGCGCCGGGCAGGTTTTCAGCTAGGGAGCGGAAGCGGCGTTCGTTGTCCTGCAGGGCCTGTTCGCTGCGCTTGCGCTCGGAAATGTCCAGGATCACGCCGGTGTAGAGCAGTTCGCCGTCGGGCCGTTCCTGGACCTGGGCCAGCACCGTGCACCAGCGCCGCCCCTGGCCGCCGAGCATGCGCCCGGTGAACTGCAGCCGTCCCCCGGGCTGGGCCGCGTAGCTCCACTGGGCCGCGAACCGCTGCTGGTCCTCGGGGTGCAGGTCCAGGGTCGCGGGGTCCTCCAGCAGCTGTTCCGGCGCTATGCCGAAGAGCTCCTGGCAGCGGGGGCTCAC
>CAZNSV010000178.1:0-534 GCA_964575775.1 uncultured Desulfovibrionaceae bacterium | reverse complement strand
CGGGGCGGACCGCCCGGGGTGTGCAGGGCCTGGAAAACCACCCCGGGCAGGATCTCGGCCAGGGCGTTCAGGGTGTGTCCGGCGGTCTGCTGTCGGGCCAGGACCTCGGAGGTCCGGCGCAGGCGCAGGACCAGGAGCAGGGTGGCCGCGCCCAGCAGCAGGCAGCCCAGCCAGGGCAGCCACAAGGGCAGCCTCCCCGCGAAAAAGTCGCCCAACAGCCGCGCCTGCGCGAAATCAGGCTCCGCGGCCTGGGCTCCCACGGCCAGGAGCAGCAGCGCGGGACATGCTGGCAGGGCGGCACGGACCATGGCGGGGCTCCTCCGGGGGCTCAGGGTTCATCCTTGCCGGACAGGCGCGGTGTGGGACCCCGGGTCAGGGGCACGGAGCCGGGGTGGGCCTTGTCGTAGGTGGCGATGAGCCGCCCCAGTTCCAGATGGGTGTAGCGCTGGGTGGTGGCGAGCCTGGCGTGCCCCAGCAGCTCCTGGACGCTGCGCAGGTCCGCTCATCCGTGGCGAGACGGCTGGGTATGGATGC
>CAZNSV010000177.1:0-6652 GCA_964575775.1 uncultured Desulfovibrionaceae bacterium | reverse complement strand
CAGGGCGCCGCACGAATCCTTGGCCACCCAGACCACCTGGGCCCCTTTTCCGGACAGCAGGGGCGCCAGCAGGCTGCTCTGCCCCTGCACGGAAACCACTTGGCCGGTCTGCAGCAGGGCCCTGCCGCCGTTCTCGACCTTGAAGCGCGTGCCTGCCTCGGAAATGTCGAGAATCTGGGCCGGGATGTTCTTGTCCTTGACCAGCAGCGTGCAGCTCTGAGGCGTCTGAAACTGGAACCGCAGGCGACTGCGCCCGTCCGGCTGGTCCAGGGGCGCGTGCTTCTCCAGATAGGCCATGAACTTGCGGGCCTCCGTGAAGTTGGGGTCGAACTCCATGGCCAGTTGCAGGTACTTGCGACAGGACAGGTAGTCCTTTTTCTCGAACAGCACCCGCGCCACGTTGAAGAAGACGTGGGTGTCCTCGGGCGAGGCACGCAACAAGGCCCGGTAAAGGCTGATGGATTCCTCGTAGTTGCCGTTCTTGCGCGAGGCGATGCTCTCGTTGTTGATTTGGCGCGCATGCTCCAGGACCATCTGGGCCTGGTCCGGCAGGCTGGTCAGCAGTTCCAGGACGGATTTTCTGGCGCTCTCGGGGTCGGCCTTGGCCCGCAGCTGCAGGGCGGCGAAGACCTGTTTCTCCACCTTGTCCAGCTGCGCCTCTCCCGACCCGGCCAGCTTGCCCAGCAGGGTTTCCAGCAGGGGCAGGATGCGCTGCTGATAGTGCGCCCTGTCCGGCAGATAGTCCCGGTAGAATTCCTTGGTGCTGACGGTCTTGGAGATGGCGGACGGCAGGCCGTTGCCGTCCAGGGCGCGCAGCAGCACGTTCCCGCCCTCCAGATGAATGGCCAACCATCGCAAGAGCGTACGCGATTCCTGCTTGGTCGAGCCGGTACCGATGTCCGCGCTGGACTCGGAATAGAAGATCCCTGCAAGATGTGGCATGCCCCCCTCCCGACTTGGCGTTTGGCGGAGTTGTCGGCAATGAAACTGCACCATTGCCTACTCCGCACCGCAGTGACAAGTCGTCCATTCTCTAACGCAGCACCTGCCGCGAGTCAATTATTCCTTCTGTCAGGCTAGTCTTACACCTTGCAGTTCCTGGCATGGCCCCCCACCGCGTCTCCGACGTCCGGACAGCTAAGGGGACGGACCCCCCCGCTTTTCCCGCCGCACCCATTGACTTCCTCTGCCGGGGCAGAGATAACCGGTTGCAGCAACGCAACAACAACTCTCTGCGCGCGGCCAGTCACCCTGGTGCGTCTCGCTGTGGGAGGAGCCGCTGACCGCCCAGCATCTGCAACAGCTCTTCCGGCCCAACTCCGTGGCCGTCATCGGCGCGTCCAACGACCCGTCCTCACCGGGCTACGTGGTCATGCGCAACCTGATACAGGGCAAGTTCCTGGGGCCGGTCATGCCGCTGCACGAGGACCAGGAGCCCATTCTCGGCAACGAGAGTTACCGCAGCGTGGACACCCTGCCCCTGACTCCGGACCTGGCCGTGATCTGCGCGCCCATGGCCGAGGTGCCCTTCCACATCCAGGAACTGGGCAAGCGCGGCACCAGGGCCGCCGTGGTACTCAGTCGGGGGCGCTTCCGCCGCAGCGACGAGGAACGCAAGGCCCAGTACAAGGCCCTGCAGGAGGCGGCCAAGGCCGCCGACATCCGCGTCCTGGGCCCCAACTGCCTGGGCTTCATCTCGCCCAACGTGGGGCTCAACGCCAGCCTGGCCCACCGCGACGCCCTGCCCGGCAAGGTGGCCTTCATCTCCCAGTCCGACTCCCTGTTCACCGCCGTGCTGGACTGGGCAGCCTCCATGCGCATCGGCTTCTCCTACTTCATCGCCGTGGGCGACCGCGTGGACATGGATCTGGGGCACATCATCGACTATCTGAACAGCGACCCCCACACCCGGGCCGTGCTGCTCTATCTGGAAACCATCAAGAACGCCCGGCACTTCATGTCCGCGGCCCGGGCCTTTTCCCGCAACAAGCCGCTGCTGGTGATCAAGGCCGGGCGCTCCCTGCAGGGCGCGGCCGCCGCCGCGGCCCACTCCGCGGCCTATCTGGGGGCGGACGAGGTTTACGACGCCGCCTTCCGACGCGCCGGTATGCTGCGCGTGTTCGACGTGGACACCCTCTTCGACACCGTGGAGACCCTGGCCCGCACCCGCCCCATCAATGGGGAGCGGCTGGCCATCCTCACCAACGGCGGCAGCCCGGGCTTCCTGGCGGCGGACGAGCTCATCGTCGGCGGGGGGGCCCTGTCCCAGCTGGAGGAGGAGACCCGCCAGGCCCTGGCCAAGGAGCTGGGCAACGATTTTTCCTACTGGAACCCGCTGGTGGTCCGCAGCACCCTGCCGCCGGAGGGCTACGAAACCGCGCTGCGCATCCTGACCAAGGACAAGAACGTGGACGCGGCCCTGGTGATGCACGTGCCCACCGCCACCGTGAGCAGCAAGGAGGTGGCCGAGGCCGTGGTGCGGGCCGCCAAGAAGACCAAGCGCAACATCCTCACCAGTTTCATGGGCATGGAGGACCCCGAGGAGGCGCGGGGCGTCTTCGGCCGGGGCGGCGTGCCCACCTATTTCACGCCCGAAAAGGCCATCCGGGGCTTTCTGAACATGGTGCAGTACCGCCGCAACCAGGAACTGCTCATGGAAACGCCCCCCTCCTTGCCCGAGGACTTCGAGCCCGACACCTTCGCGGCCCGGGAGATTGTGCACGGGGTGCTGGCCAAGGAGCGGCTGGTGCTCACGGAGACCGAGGCCAAGGACGTGCTGGCGGCCTACGAAATCCCCATCGTGGCGGCGCGCATGGTCAGCGACCAGGACGGCATCGAGGGCTGCGTGGAAGCGGCCCAGGAGCTGGGCTACCCCGTGGCCCTGAAGATCCTCTCCCCGGACATCCCGCGCAAGTCCCTGGTGGGGGGCGTGGCCCTGGACCTGCAAAACGACGACTCGGTGCGCTCCGCGGCCCTGCAGATCCTGGAGCGCACGCGCAAGGCGCGCCCCGACGCCCGGATCCTGGGCTTCACGGTGCAGCGCATGATGCGTCTGGCCGGGGCCCACGAGCTGGCCGTGGAAATCGCCACGGACCCGGTCTTCGGCCCCACCATCCGCTTCGGCCAGGGCGGGAGCCTCACGGAGGTTCTGGCGGACCGGGCCGTGGGCCTGCCGCCCCTGAACATGCACCTGGCCCGGGAGCTGATCTCGCGCACCAAGGTCTACCCGCTGCTGCAGGGCTTTCGGGACCATCCGGCCGCCAACCTGGACCAGCTCTGCCTGAGCCTGATCAAGGTGGCGCAGCTGGTCATCGACATCCCCGAGATCCTGGAGCTGGAGATCAACCCCCTCTACGCCGACCACAGGGGCGTGCTGGCCGTGGACGTGCAGATCAACGTGGCCCGGGCCGACGGCAGCGGCGCCGAGCAGCTGGCCATCCGCCCCTACCCGAAAGAGCAGGAGGAGTGCGCCCTGCTCAGGGACGGGCGCAAGGTCCTGCTGCGCCCCATCCGCCCCGAGGACGAGCCCGCGCACTACGAGTTCCTGGAGCACGTCTCGGCCGAGGACAAGCGCTACCGCTTCTTCGGCAACATCGGCGAGCTGCCGCGCAGCGAGATGCAGAAACTCACCCAGATCGACTACGACCGGGAGATGGCCTTTGTCGCCAAGGGGCCGGACAGCGAGGGGCAGGAGAAGACCCTGGGCGTGGTGCGCGCCATGACCGACCCCGAGAACTATGCGGCGGAGTTCGCCATTCTCATCCGCTCGGACCTGAAGCGCCAAGGCCTGGGGCGCATCCTCATGGAAAAGATCATCCGCTACTGCCGCTCCCGGGGCACCAACCGCATCGTGGGGCAGGCCCTGCTCTCCAACCAGGGCATGGCCGGCCTGGCCGAGGCCGTGGGCTTCGAGGTGCACAAGAACTACGACGAAGAGGCTTGGGAATTCGTGCTGTACCTGAATCCCAGTTGAGACACCCTTCCCTTTCCGGTCTTTTCAGCGTACCCTACCGCTCCCCTGACGGGGGAAGTATGCCTATCTTTGTGAACTCACAGACACTTTCGCCGCTCTCTGCGGCGTGACGCGAGGTTGCCATGTCCAATTCCGCCGCATCCGCCCCCACCACTCTGCCCCCGGTGCCCGCCGACCTGCCCGAACCGCGGCTTTCCAAGAACGCCCTCCTGGTCCTGTCCAAGCGCTACCAGCGCAAGGCCCTGGACGGCACGCTCAAGGAGAGCCCCCGCGAGTTGTTCTGGCGCGTGGCCTGGGCCGTGGCCGCGGAAGAGGCCAAGTATTCCGGCTCGACCTACACGGTGGAGCAGCTGGCCCGGCAGTTTTACGGGCTCATGACCTCCCTGCGCTTTCTGCCCAACTCCCCCACCCTGATGAACGCGGGCACCGAGCTGGGGCAGCTGGCCGCCTGTTTCGTGCTGCCGGTGGGCGACTCCATCGAGGAAATCTTCGACGCCGTGAAGCACGCGGCTCTGATCCACAAGTCCGGAGGGGGCACCGGCTTTTCCTTCTCCCGCCTGCGCCCCAAGGACAGCCGCGTGGGCTCCACCGGCGGTGTGGCCTCGGGCCCCCTGTCCTTTCTGCGCATCTTCAACACCGCCACGGAGCAGATCAAGCAGGGCGGCACCCGCCGGGGCGCCAACATGGGCATCCTGCGCGTGGACCATCCCGACATTCTGGAGTTCATCCGCGCCAAGGAGCGCGAAGGCGAGCTGAACAACTTCAACCTCTCCGTGGGGCTCACCGAGGCCTTCATGAAGGCCGTGGAGAACGACGTGGCCTTCGACCTGGTCAACCCCCACGACGGCACCAAGGCCGGGAGCCTGCAGGCCCGCGAGGTCTTCGAGCTCCTGGTGCAGAAGGCCTGGGAGAGCGGCGACCCCGGCATCGTGTTCCTGGACCGCATCAACACCGACAACCCCACCCCGGCCCAGGGCGAGATCGAGAGCACCAACCCCTGCGGCGAGCAGCCCCTGCTGCCCTACGAGGCCTGCAACCTGGGCTCCATCAACGTGGCCGCCTTCTTCGATGCCGAGAAGCGGGACCTGGACTGGGAGGCCCTGCGCGAGACCGTGCACCTGGCCGTGCGCTTCCTGGACAACGTCATCGACGCCTCCAAGTACCCCTTGGAGCGCATCGCCGAGATGGTGCGCACCAACCGCAAGATCGGGCTGGGGCTCATGGGCTGGGCCGACCTGCTGTACCTCATGCGCATCCCCTACAACAGCCAGGAGGCCCTGAACCTGGCCGAGCGGCTCATGGAGAGCCTGCAGGCCGAGAGCAAGAGCGCCTCCAAGACCCTGGCCGCCGAGCGCGGCCCCTTTCCGGCCTATGCCGAGTCGGTTTACGGCAAGCGCAATCTCGGCCCCTACCGCAACGCCACCACCACCACCATCGCCCCCACCGGGACATTGTCCATCCTGGCGGGCTGTTCCTCGGGCATCGAGCCGCTCTTTGCCCTGTGCTTTTCGCGGCACGTCATGGACGGTGAGAAGCTTGTGGAGGTGAACGCGCCTTTCGAGGCTGCCCTTCGCGAGGCCCAGAGCCACAGCCCGGCGCTGATGGAAGAGGTGGCGGAAAAGGGCAAGATCCAGCACATCACCTATCTGCCGGAGTGGCTGCGCCGGGTCTTTGTCACGGCCATGGACATCGACCCCCTGTCGCACCTGAAGATGCAGGCCGCGTTCCAGCAGCACACGGACAACGCGGTGTCCAAGACCGTGAACCTGCCCCACGCCGCCACCCAGGACGACATCCGCACCATCTACCGCCTGGCCTACGAGCTGGGCTGCAAGGGCGTCACGGTCTACCGCGACGGCTGCAAGAACGTGCAGGTGCTCTGCACCGGCGAGAAGGGGCAGGACGCCGTGGAGCACAAGCCCGCCGGGCCGGTGCGCACCGTGCGGGAGCGGCCGGATGTGACCTACGGCTTCACCCAGAAGATCAACACCGGGCTGGGCGTGCTCTATCTCACGGTGAACGAGGTGGACGGTCGCCCCTTCGAGGTCTTCGCCACCATCGGCAAGTCCGGGCGCTCCATCACGGCCAAGGCCGAGGCCATCGGCCGCCTGGTGTCCCTGGCCCTGCGCTCGGGCATCGAGGTCCGGGACATCGTGACCCAGCTCTCGGGCATCGGCGGCGAGCACCCCGTGTTCCAGAAAAAGGGGCTGCTGCTCTCCATCCCCGACGCCATCGCCTGGGTGTTGGAGCGCCGTTACCTGGAGGGGCGCAAGGCCGGGGCCCTGGGCACCCCGGGCAACGACCTGCACCGCAAGCTCTGCCCCGAATGCGGCGCGGAACTGGTCTTCGAGGAAGGCTGCCACAGCTGCAAGGCCTGCGGCTACACCAAGTGCGGCTAGGCGGTATTCAGGACCGTTCGCCGGGCGAAGTCGTGTCCGGCGGGCGGTCCGCCCCGAGCGGCTGGGCCTGGCAGCGGGCCAGCTCCGGGTCGCAGTAGGCGAACTCCTGGGTGCGCGACTGTTTGGCCTGGTACATGGCGGTGTCCGCCAGCCGGACCAGTTCCTCGATCCGATCGGCGTGGTCCGGAAAGACCGCGATCCCGATGCTCATGCCCAGTTGGACCTCGGCCTCGGGCAGGGCGATGGGCTGTTGCATGGCCGTCGCCAGCCGCTGGATCAC
>CAZNSV010000176.1:0-6660 GCA_964575775.1 uncultured Desulfovibrionaceae bacterium | reverse complement strand
CCTGGGCAATGCCCTTGGCCAGCCGCTGCCCCTTCTCCAGAACCACGCTGCCCAGTACAGGGGCATTGCTCGTTGCCGCAGCCTGCTCGACCTGCCGCTCCGGCAGTATTTCCGCCTTGACCACCACCGGCTCCAAGGGGCGGGCCTTGGCCACTGGCTTAGCGGGTTGCGTCTCCACCGGCAGGGGCGCTGCCGCGCTCTGCACGGTCGGCTCAGCAGCCGCAGGGGCCGCCGCGGTTTGCAGCTGCTGTTCCGGGGCCCGCGTGGCTGCCACTGCCGCCACGCTGGAAGCCACCGAGGCCAGGGGCACCTGACCGCCTTGTACTCCCTCGGGTGCGGCCAGGACCGCAGCCACGGCAGGTACGGCCTCCTCTTGCTGGGGCACTACCTCTGGGGGCGACTCGCTAACAACCTGCTCCTGTGCGCCAGCCTCCTGGGCCAGGGCCAACTGCGCCACAGCCTTGGCCTCATGGGCCGGAGGTTCGGGCAGGGCCTGCCGAGGCGCCAAGGCCACGGGCTCCACCGGCACAGGTTCGGCCTCGAGCCGCACCGCCTCGGGGGTCGGGTCCGTCACGGCCACTTCCGGCAGGGCTGGGGGCATGACGTAGAGAAACGCCGCGGCCACACACCCCGCGCACAGGGCTCCGGCCGCACCCCAGGCCAGGTGCGGAGGGCGGCGGCCCGAACTCTTGTAGACCACGGTCATGGTGGCGCGGGGGCGCCCCAACATGAGTACACCCAGCAAGGTCTTGTGGCAGAGGTTCATGACCTTGCGCGGATAACCCCGGGTGATGCGATGAATGGCCCAGTATGCGCCCAGGGAGAACAGCTCCGGCGCGACGTCGCCGTCCTTGACCCGGTCCAGGCGGAAACGGATCATATCCCGCATCTCGAAAAAGCTCATGGGGCGCAGTTGGTGCAACGAATCCACTCGGTCCACCAGGTTGGGGAACTTGTCCAGGGTGGCCCGGAACTCGTTCTGGGCAAAGATCACGATCTGCAGGAGCTTGTTCTGGTTGGTCTCGAAGTTGAGGAATTCGCGCAGCAGTTCCAGGCACTCGTCCTGGATCTTCTGCCCCTCGTCGATGACCAGGACCACGATGCGGTTGCGCTCCAGCGCCAGGTGCAGGAGCCCCTTCTTCACCGCCTCCTTGAGCAGCCAGGGGGAGTGCTCGGGCGGGGCCGGACGCTTGTAGAGCAGCGAGTACATTACCCGCAGGAATTCCAGGGGCGTATCGAAGTAAGGATCGAGCAGCAGCAGGGTGAGGAAGACCTTGTCCTCGCCCAGGTTGCGCAACAACTGGCGGCAGAGGGTGGTCTTGCCCGTGCCCACTTCGCCGAGCACGATGTTCAGCCCCCGTTTGAGCCGCACGGAAACCTCGAGGAGGTTGAGGATTTCCGCGCGGCCGGGCAGGTTGAAAAAGAGCTCCGGGCTTGGTGAGTTGGAAAAGGGCTCTTCCGACAGGCCAAGTGCTTTGTAGTACGTCATGGGGCTGCCTACTGTCCTTGGATGAATGAACCGTTGCCGCCGTCCAGCACGATGCCGTCTTCCCTGAGTTCGCGGTCGATCTGGTCGAAGCTCTTCTGGATGTCGTCCGGCGTCCAGTAGTCCAGAATCTCGGGCGTGATGAAGATCAGGATCTCCTGCTGCTCGTCGTCCTTGAGGTCCTGCTTGAAGACCCAGCCCAGGACCGGAATGTCCTTGAGATAGGGGATGCCAGAGTTGGAGCTCTCCATGCGCCGCTTGGTCAGACCGCCGATGACGATGGTCTCCTTGCTGCGGCTCACCAACTCGGTTTCGGCCAACTTCTTGCGTACCACGGGCAGGCCCTGGACATTGGAGATGGTGAAGTCCAGTTCGTCCTTCTTGATCTGGATCTGCATGTGCAGGTTGATGTCGTCGATGATCTGCGGGGTGATGCGCAGGGCCAGCACAGCTTCCTTCCAGGCGATGACCGCGTTGCCCTGGCTGTCGTAACCCGAGACGTAGGGGACTTCCATGCCGTCCTTGAGCAGGGCTTCCTTGTTGTCCTGGGTGGTGAGCGAGGGGCTGGAGAGGATCTTGACCTTGTTGTCCATTGCTAGCGCAAGCAACTGTGCTTCAAGAACATTTTCCCCAATGGTTCCGAAGAGAAAACCAAATGCCGCACCCCGCGTTGCTGCTTCGGTCAAAGTCAACGGGAAGTTTGCCGCCCAGCCTTGTCCAGAGACGCCAGGTCCGAAGTACGGATTGTACTCTCCAGTCTGGGGCCCACCCCCTGCCTCATTGTATGCCCTGACGGAACCACCCGAGCCGCCGGGCATGAACACGAACTTGTCCTTGTTCCCGGCGTGCTGGTACTGCTCGATACCGCCCCAGCGCACCCCAAGCTCTCTCGCTGTCCTGGTATCCAGTTCCACAATATAGGCCTTGATCTTGATCTGCTTCCTGGGCTTATCCATCTTGCGCACCAGGTAGTAGATGATCTTCATGTACGGCGGCGAGGCCTGCACGATGAGCGAGTTGGAATCCGGGTCCGCGTGCACGTAGCCCGGCACGTTGTTGGCGATGTGATCGTCCTGTTTCGCGTCCTTGGCGGTGATCTCCTCCTTGGAGCGCTCGCGCAGCACCGAGGCCTCGCCCGAGGTGTCGCCCTTGATGTCCTTGGTCTCTTCCTCGGTCTTCATGGTCACTTCGCGGTTGAAGACGATCTTCTCGATCATGGCCGCCATGTTGATGGCGTTGTTGTAGCGGATGCGGATGATGCGCGTAACCGGCGGCTCGGCCTTCTTGAGCATGATCTGCTGGACCATCTGCTTGGCCCGCAGCGCCGTGATCTCCACGTCGCGCTCGATGTCCTCCAGGGTCTTGACGCGCAGGATGTCGCCTTCCCAGGAGTAGGCCAGACCGTTGGTCTTGAGCACCCCGGCAAAGACCTCGTTCCAGGGCTTGCGCTCCACGTTCACCGTGACCTCGCCCGAGACCTCCGGGGAGATCATCACCGAGACCCCGGCCGCCTTGGCCAGCGCGGCCAGCACCGCGGTGATGTTGGCGCGGCGCATCTCCAGGCTCACCGGCATGGTGGGCAGGGGGCGCTCCACTTCCGGCTTCTCCAGCATCTTGTTGACGTCCGCGTACCCTTCCGGGAGCTTGAGGTTGCGGTCGTCCACATCCAGGGGCACCCCTTCGGTCACGGGCGAAGTCCCTTGCGACTGATCCGCCACGGCCCGCCACTTCTGCAGAAACGCGTCCTGCTGGGGCGCATCCTTTCTGCAGGCCAGAGCCGTGACCAGAAAGAGGCCGACCAGAGCCGCCACCGCCGTGTTCTTCAGCATCCGCTTGTTCATGCACTCAACCGCCCTACGCTTGGGTTTCGCCCGGAAAGCTCTCGCTACGCCGTCGCCGCCGCCTCCGGCGGGAACCGGAGCGTGGCGCTTCCACAGCCCCCAGTGGTTCAGAACGACACGTCTTCCAGAAAAATCTGCTTTTGCCCCACCATGGCCCCGGTCTCGTCCTTGCGGCCGATCTCCACCATGGTCCGGCTGATGCTCACCACGAAAAAGCCCGCCACCTCCAGCTCGTCACCCTCGCGGTATTCCATCTCGTTGATGATGGCGAAGGTCTCCTTGCCGATGGAGATGTAGCCCGTGTAGCGCAACTCCTCGATCTCGGGCGGCATCTCCGTGGCCACGTCCCGCTCATCCACCTTGTCGGTGCTGCGGTCGTAGAACGGATCGCGGGGCCAGGGGCGCTCGGCCAGCTCCAGCCGGTAACGCTCGTGCTCGGTCAAGGGGTTGGCGTTGACCCGTTTTTCCACCTCGGCCTTGGCCTTGTTCACCTCGTCCAGGTTCACGAAGTCCTTGATGGTGGGCCCTTCACCGCCGGTGAACAGGTAGGCGTAGGCCCCGTAGGCCAGGGCCAGCAGCACGAGCACGAGCAGTATCTTTTCGCGTTTTTCCATGCACTCTACTCCGTCTTCCCGCGTGTGCGCTCCCGCCGCGCTTCATGATTCCCGACCCGCATCGTGCAACGGCATCGGGTTCCACTGCCCCGTCCGCGTGCTTTCATGCTGGCGCCACGCGGCGGCCGACGTGATCCCCTGCCCAGTCCCCAGAAGCGAGGGGCTCGGCGCTAGCCCGTCTTTACCGCCAACTGTAATCGCACCAGGTACCCGATCCCGTCGGCCCCTTCCTGCAATTCGATCTTCTCGATGTGCTTGAGGTAGGGCACGCTGCCCAACTTTGTCAGAAACGACCGAAAATCCATATACTTTCCATAGAAGTCACAATTGACGCCCACGTAGCCGCTGGACTTGGTCAGGGAGACCGGATCCGGGGTGACCTCGTTGATGGTCAGCCCCGCCTGCATGGCCAGGTCCTCCACCGTGTGCGTGGCCTTGACGATCTGGTCTTCGGTCAGGGCCTCGGGCACCGGAATGGGCAGTTCCTGCACCACCTTGCTGTTCAGCTCCATATGGAGCTTGAGATACAGCGGGTAGAGGATCTTCTGCTTCTCCAGCTCCGCCTGCATGCGCAGGATATCGCGCTTGGCGTCCTTGTCCGCCATGATGCTGGGCAGGATCAGCAGGGCCACGAAGGCCACCACGATGCCCGAGCACACGGCCAGCTTGGTCAGGCTGGCCTTGGAGATTTTCAGTCCGCTTGCTTGCTTGGCCATGGGCTACACCACCGGGATGTGGATGATGAACCGGAGCACCGTGCCCCTGTTGGGAAACTCCTCCAGCTCCTGCTTGTGAATCTGGGGCATGGTGAAGAGCTGCGAGTTTTCCAGCCGGATGAGATAGCTCACGAAGGCGGACTCGAACTTGTCCACGTCGCGGCCTTCGATGAACCCATCCATGATCACCAGCTTGGGACTCGCCTTTTCCTCGCCCCTGCGCGCGGGAGGCTTCGGAGGCGCGGGCTTGGCCTTGGGATCCGGCACTTCCGCGGGCCGCACCTCCACATAGGGGCCGAGCTCCATCTGCACGCTCATGAGCTTCACGTAATGGGGCGTGAGCCCCGATAGCTCACTGAGAATGGCCAGGCTCTCGTAGCGCAAGCTGGCCTTCTTCAGGTTCAGGTGCATCTCGTCTACCCGGGCGGCCATGTCCATGAGCATGGCCTCGGTGGCCGGGGGCTTGTAGGCCTGCATCTGCCCCGCCAACAAGGCGTACTGGGCCTTGCTGCCCTGGATGGACCCCTGCTGCCAGTACCAGACCCCGGTCAGCACCAGGAGAATGAACACCGTCACCGCGTAGATGGCCTTGTCCACTCCCAGGGCGCTGCGCAGGCGTTCCTTGGCCGCGTAAGTGAAGAGCAGGTTGGGGGTGATGCTGTTGTCGGAAATGGCCAGGGCCGTGACCAGGTTGTATTCCATGCGCTCTGTGGCGGTGGGCGGGCCCTGGACGCGCCCCACATGGGGGTTGTCCGGCGCCAGCGGATCGAGGATCAGGCTCTCGATGCCCAGCTGGGAATACATGTACTGCAGGATGAGCTTGTTGGTGCAGATGGTGCCGGAAAAGAAGATCTGCTCCACGGGCTCGTTGCCCATGGTGGTGCTGTGGTATTCGAAGGTCCGTTCGATCTGGCGGACCAGCCGCTCCGCGGCCGGCAGGACCAGTTCCACCACGTCGGCCTCGGCCAGTTCCTCACCCGGGGTGCCCGGAGGGATGCTGCCGCCCAGGAGCTTGCCCACGAGCACCGCGCGTGCCTGCTCCATGTCCATGCGGCGCCCGCTGGTCACCCGCCCCTGCACGGTTTCAGAGGGAATGTCCTCGATGATCAAGGGCTCGTCGTCGTCCATGCTCATTGAGATCACGGGTTCGTCCTGCAACACCATGGTGTGCATGGCCGAGGTGCCGCCCTGGGCCGGGCCGTAGCTCTCCATGAGCGACTCCACCATGGAGGTGGTCCCGGCCTTGATGCCCCGCGAGAGCATCAGGTTGCCCTGATGAAAGATGTCGATGCGCGACCAGTTGCGCCCCACATAGAGATTGGCGTAGGTCTTGGCCCCGGTCTGCAGCCAGCGGGTGCGGAACAGGGTCTGCAGCGCGATGGGGGCGATGGTGATGCCGTGCAGCTTGTGCCCGGCCTTGGTGAAGAGCTCCGTGACCTCCTCCACCTGCTTGCGCGGCACCAGATAGACCGTGACCGAGAGCTTGGGCACGCCCTTCTCGGCCACCTCGCCCAGCACGTCGAAATCCAGCAGGAACTCGCCCTCCTCAAAGGGCTTCTCCTTCTTCACCGACCAGAACACCGCATCCATGATCTGTTTGCGGGGCACTTTGGGAATCAGAATGTTCCAGAGCTCGACCTTGGCGGAGGAAATGAGCGTCCAGAGCTCGACCTTGCCGTCGCCCTTGCAGAAGTCGCGCAGCTTGTCGCGCAGAAAATTGATAAACCCGGCAGAACCGGGAGGTGCGCCGGGCTCGTAAGGAACACGCTTGAAGCCCAGGAGCCTGCGTTTGCCCACGGCTCCCGCTGTCTTGGCCATGCGCAGACAGTCGGGCCCCAAATCCACGCCCACCACCACGGCCTTGCCGCCCCCACCGAAGGAGGCACCGGAAAGCTTGGGCAGCTTGCCCCCCGCGGCGGACTTGGCCGCACCCCGGCCCGCGGCCTTGGTCCCGCCAGGTCCGGCGGGCGAACCTTTCCCGCCCTGGGCTGGAGCGCTCCCGG
>CAZNSV010000175.1:0-6667 GCA_964575775.1 uncultured Desulfovibrionaceae bacterium | reverse complement strand
GAGTAGTCCAGGTAGAGCATGGAGGCCACGGCGTCGATGCGCAGGCCGTCGAAGTGGAACTCCTTGAGCCAGTAGAGGGCGTTGGAGAAGAGGAAGCCGCGCACCTCGTGCCGCCCGTAGTTGAAGACGTAGGTGCCCCAGTCCGGGTGCTCGCCCTGGCGCGGGTCCGAGTGCTCGAAGAGGGCGGAGCCGTCGAAGCGCCCCAGGGACCAGTCGTCCTTGGGAAAATGCCCGGGCACCCAGTCCAGCAGCACGCCGATGCCGGCCTGGTGGCACTGGTCCACGAAGGCCTTGAGTTCCTCGGGGGCGCCGAATCGCGAGGTGGGGGCGAAGAAGTGCGCCACCTGATAGCCCCAGCTCTCGTCCAGGGGGTGTTCGGCCAGGGGCATGAACTGGATGTGGGAGAAGCCCAGGTCCTTGACGTAGGGGATGAGTCGCTCGGCCAGCTCGCTCCAGGAGAGGAAGGAGCCGTCGGCCCGGCGTTGCCAGGATCCGGCGTGGACCTCGTAGATGCTCACGGGATCCTTGAGGGGCAACCCTTTTTCCCGGCGGGCCTGCATCCAGGCCTCGTCCTGCCAGGTGTAGTTGTCCAGGTCCCAGGTGCGGGCCGCGAATCCGGGGCGCAGCTCCGTGGCAAAAGCAAAGGGGTCGGCCTTGTAGACGATGCGCCCCGACGCCTGCATCACCCCCAGCTTGTAGAGCTGCCCCTTGCCGATTCCGGGGACGAAGGCCGCCCAGATGCCGGACACGCCAACAGGGAACAGGGGATATTCACCGTAGCGCCAGTCGTTGAACTCGCCGACCACGTGAATTTCCTTGGCATTGGGTGCCCAGACCGCGAAGTTGTAGCCCTGGCTGCCGTTCTGCTCCCCGGGGTGGGAGCCCAGGATGCGGTAGATGTCCCAGTGCCGTCCCTCGTTGAAAAGGTGCAGGTCGAAGGGGGGAATGTACAAAGGCTGGGTGCGTTCCGTGTTCATGGCAGGCTCCGAAGCTGGCGGCGTGCAGCCGGATGGCGTCGTTGCGGCCTGGCGGCCGATCAAGGGGCGGACCTCACAGGACGACGTTGCCGCTGAGCCGGGCAGCGTCGGGCACCATGGCCTTGTGCCCCGGCTTGGCACTGATGCTCACGGCCCCTTGCAGGACCACGTCGCGGCCAAAGGTGACATCGCCGATGACGGACAGGGAGCTGCAGTCCGCCAGGGAGGGCGGACCATAGGGAAAGTGCTGGGAAAAATCGTCGATTTTCTTGAAGTGGGCCGGGTCCAGCTGCACCTCGGGCAGGGGGCCTTGCCGCGCGGGGTTGGGGGTCACGGTCTCGTCCTCGTTGCGCACGTAACAGTCCGACTGCACCACCAGGAGGTCGTTGCAGGTCTTGACGGGGGCGAAGCGCGAGCGTGGCACCTCCAGTGCGGCGGCCCGCTCGAAGGCGGTGATGGCCGCACCCATGGCGGTCTCGATCTGCAGGACCTTGGGCGAATCCGGCTTGCGCGGGTCCAGGGTCTTGGGATTCACGATGAGGTCCAGCGGCATCATGTGGTGCATCAGAAAGACCTGCTCCAGGGCGCGCAGGTCCACCCACAGGGAATTGGTGTTGAAGAAGCGGTGCTGCCGGATGTCCGTGAAGTGCTCCATGTCCGTGTCCGGGCACTGGGCCACCTCGCGCAGGGTCAGGCGCCCGTTGGCCGCGAGCTTGGCCAGGTGCCCTCCTTTGCGGTCCGAAGGCGTGCGCCGGGCCACTTCCATGATGAAGGACAGGCGTTCGCGCACCATGTAGCCGAGGATGCCGGGGTCCATGACCGCGCCGAGGTTGTCGGAATTGGAGATGAAGGCGTAGATGAACCCCTTGCGCAGGAGCTTGTCCAAGAGGCCCGAGGAGACCAGGGCGGGGTAGATGTCGCCGTGGCCGGGCGGGTTCCACTCCAACTCCGGGTTGTCCGGCCAGCAGGCCGGGGAGTAGTCCTCCTGCAGGACCTTGGGGAAGCGGTTCTGCACGAAGGCCAAGGGGATGCCCGCCGCGCCGTTGTCGAAGTGCTGGATGTGCAGCATGCTGTCCACGTGGGTCTTGAAGCTGTTCATCAGCACCAGGGGCAGGTCGCTGTCGTAACTGCGGCGCAAATGCCGCATCTGGGCGAGGATGATCTCCAGAAAGGTCTTGCCGTCCTTGAGGGGGATGAGAGACTTGGCCTTCTCCAACCCCATGCTGGTGCCCAGGCCGCCGTTGAGCTTGATGACCACGGCCTGGCGCAGGGCCTTTTCCCCGGCCGCGGTGCAGTCCTCCAGTTCCTTCTGGTGCCGAACGTCGGCCTCGTCCACGGGGCGGATGGCGCTTTCGGGCAACTTGCCCAGGTCGCCCTGCAAGAGACGGGTGTAGTAGTTCTTGAAAATGTTGATGACCAAAGGCTGCAGGCTGTGGGCCTCCATCTTCAGCTCGAAACCGCGAAACTTGGCGGCCACGGAGACATCGCCCAGGTCAACCCAGGGGCAGGACTGGGCCGGGGCCGTCTGGGGCCGAGCCACGATGGGGGAGTCACTCATGACGGCTGCCGCCTCCTTGCGGTTCTGGCGCATTGTCGCATTGAAACAATAGCAAATTGTTTCAGGGAAAGGCATAAGAGCAGCTGGCCATTATCGATGGCCACACGCTCTGAAACCAGGGCCGGATCAACGGACCTGGCGCAGGATGAGCACCAGTTCCGTGTCGGAGCGCTTCTGCAACTGCAACTCCGCCTGCACGTCGTCGTGCAGGTCCGCCACCACGCGCAGTTTGTCGCTGTGCAGCCCGGTGCGCAGGTCCTTGACCAGGGCGTTGGGGCGCACGGCCTTGTAGGGCACGCTCCCGGCGTAGTGCCCCTGCAGGTCCAGCACCACGCGGCCGGGCTGCTTGACCTGGAAGGTGGCGTAACGCTCCAGCGGCTTCTCCGTGGTCACGTGCAGGAACACCGCGTTGCCGTCGGAACTCAGCTCCAGACTCTTGAGCACATTGCCCGCGGGCTTCTTGCCCGGGGTGGGCTTGGCCGTGACCGTGGCCAGGACCTCGGACTTGGGTTCCGGCTTGGGTTCGGCCTTGGGCGGAGGCGGGGCCTGCGGTTCCACATTCAGGGCCTTGTCCTCCAGCTGCTTTACCAGGGCTCCCACGCGGGGGCGCGGCTGGGTCACATCGCGCTGCTTGAGCTGCTGCTCCTCCACCACCCGGCGCTCCTGCTCCAGGATGCGCTCCACCTCGCTGACGGCGCGCTGCGGCAGGGTGCCGCCCCGGGTCAGGGCGTCCTTGCCCTTCTCCAGGGCCTGCTCGGCCTGGCTCTGCTCCTCGGCTGCGCGGGGGTCGGATTCGGGGTCGGGCACGGTGCTGGTCTTCGCGCGGGGAGTGAGTTCCGGACGCCCCAACAGGCTGTCGGGGCTGGGCTTGGCCTGAGCGGTTTGCCGCGCGGTTTCGGGCGCGGGGGGAGTCTCCGTGGCAGTCTCGGGTACGGCACTGTCCGGGGAATCCGCGGCAGCGGGAGCGTCCGGCTGGGCGGAGCTGTCTTGCGTGGAGGAATCGCTGGGGGTGGCGGCGTTGTCAGCACCAGGCGGCGGGGTCCAGGAGCGCATGATGCGCCCGCTGTCCAGGACAGCCTGCTCCTGAGGGGGAGCCTCGCCCCCCGGGAGGATGTTGTATTGCCGGTACAGGGCCACGGAGAGCCCCAGCATGACCAGCACCAACACAGCCAGGAAGATACCTCGGATCATGGTTGCCTGCTTTGCCCGCGTTCAAGGTGTGGCTGCACCGACTGCGCCGGGGTGCTGCCCCGTGGGGGGGCACGATCGGCGTACCTTCCAGTCTCGGATGGCAGGGGCTGGCCCGTGTGCTGTCGCCGAAGCTGCTTGCGGCGCCCCGTGACAGGGTGCATTGCCTCTAGTGTTTACTGCAAGTCTCGTAACGTTGTAAAGGCACAGCGCGGTTACGGCGCCCAGCCCCGTTCGGTTGCCGGGGGCGAAGAGCGCCGGTTTCCCTGCACCTCTCGTTGCCTGGCTGGTCGAACCGGGTTTTTTTCTCCGTGACTTGTCTTGTTGCACTCTTGCAATGGTGTGCAGTTCTTGCAAGAGGATTTGCGTGGCAGGATGGAGTTGCGACAGGGGGCGTGTAAGTTTAACATTCTGATTTAACAGGATTGTTTGGTCAAGATGCGGGGGTGTGTTTGGTTCCTGATGCTGTGTTGTGCGGAATAGGATTTTACGTTTCGGCTACCGAGCCACTGTTTAGATAGCGATTTGACAAGATTTCCTGTGTCGTTTTGACCGGCGATAAAAGAGGCGTGTGGTGTCCGCACCTATAGACATGCAGTACCGGACATGCTAGCGTTTTAGCAATGAGACGGGGGCATTGGGCATGCATCGCACTTGGGGGGCGTTGCAATGTCCCCGGGATTCAAGACTGGCTTTGCTTGTTGCGTATGCCGGAGGTTGACACGAACAGCTCCTGTGGTGTAATTTCTGGATATGTAAAAGTCTATAATATTGAGGCTCACTGACACCGACATGCAGGGAGTGGGGCAATGCCGGATACTTAAAGCGGAAAAGACGCAAGTGCATCCTTGTCTTCACGTAAGGGTGAAAAAATATTGGGGGGGTGGGACGATTCACTACAATCGTGCACCGATCGGCTCGACTTTCTCAAGGATGTTCTCCCTGCCGGGTATGCGGCCACCGACAAATATCTGGCCGTCCGCGACGCCAACAAGGCCTTTGGCCGTCTGTTCGGAACGTGGCCCTCGCGCTATTTGGGCAAGCACATTGCCCGGGTGGTGAAATCCCAGGAGTTTGCCCGCTTTGCCGAGGGGTTGCTCCAGGCCGGCAGGCGGTCCCGCGATGCCGAGTTGGATTTCCGCTGCCCCCCAAGGGATGGGGAGCGACACCAACGCCTGATTTCCGTGCGCGTCCGGGCCATGGAAGCAGGGGGGTTTGTTTTCCGCTTCCAGGACGAGCAAGGGGCGCAGACCATGGTGACCCGCCTGCGCCGCATCTGCGAGGCCCTCTATTACGAGCTCAACAAGCCCGTGTGCTACATCCGCAGCCTCACCGTCGGGCTGGGGGACACGCCCCCGGAGGCGGTACTGCCCGATCTGCGCGGCGCGGGGGAGCGCATGCACCGGGTCCTGGGCATGCTCAAGGATTATGCTACCTTGCAGGACGCACCCCTGGAGATGAAGATCACTGCCCTGGTTCCCTGCCTGGATCAGGCCCATGAGCGGCTCAAGGTCCTCTACCCGGGGGTCGAGTTGACCATCCTCAAGGAGATCACCCCGGTGGCCAACGAAGTCATGGGATGTTCGGAGCGGTTGACGGAGCTGTTTTTCCACCTGCTGCACAACGTCATGAAGTTCGTCGGCCCCACGGGCAAGGCCTTTGTCCAGATCACCCGCGACGAGAACGACTCCCTGACGGTGATCACGGACAACGGGCCCGGCCTGGACAGCTCCCTGGCGGAGCAGGTCTGCGAGGCTTTCTACCAGGAGCCCTACGTGCCTCTGGAGCACGGCGGGGTGGGCCTGGGCCTGACCCTGGCCAGGCAGATCGCTCAGCTGCACGGCGGCGACCTGGAGCTCAAGTGCGAGACCGGCAAGGGCGTCACTTGCTTCGTGCGCCTGCCTCTGGCTGCCTACAGCCCCTTCTGGCCCGCGAAACCGAAATAGCTGCGGCGTCGGGTTGCCTCCTCTGGGGCGTTGTGCCACTCTTGGGGCCACGGAGCTGCCATGGACCCGCACCACAACGCCCTTATCTGCCATTGTTTCGGCCATACATTCGCGGACTTGGCCCGCGACCTGCGGGCCAACGGGCGCTCCACCATCCTGGAGCGCATCCTTGCCGCCAAGCGCGACGGGGCCTGTCGTTGCAGGGAGCTGAACCCCGGGGGGCGGTGATGCCTCCCCGATGTCCGCCGGGTGCTGGACGAGCTGCGCACAAAGCCATGAAAAAGGCGGCGTCCGGAAGGTTCCGGGCGCCGCCTCTCGCATTGTCGTAGTCGCGTGTTACTCAGTCCAACAGCTCGGGGCTTTCCAGGGTGATGGTGGCCTTGTTGCGCAGGTTGTCCAGGAAGGCGTTGAAGAGCTCGGTGCGCCGGGCCTGGGCCAGGCTGTCCATCCACTGCGCGCGCTCCTGCTCCCAGAGGTTTTCGGCCGGGGGCTCCACGGCCGCCACCCGGGCCAGCACATAGCCCGTGCCGATGAAGTAGGGCTCGGCCAGCCACTGCCCCTTGTCGGCTTGGTAGGCGCGCACGGCCAGGTCGGGGTAGAAGCCCAGCTCGGGGATGAAGCCCTGGCGGCTGAAGAGGCTGCTGGTTTGCAGCTTGGCCAGCTCCTCGGCAGGCAGCTTGTCCTGGGCGGCCAAGGCGGCCAGCTCCGCGGCGCGGGTCTTGGCCCGCTCCAGGGCCTGAGCCTCCTGCAGGGCCTGGATCACCTTGTCGCGCACTTCCTCCAGCGGCTGGTACATGGCGGGCTGGCGCTCCAGCACCTCGGCGAGCACGAAGCCCTTGTCCGTGGGCAGCGGGCTTTCCGTGGGTTCACCGGCCTGCAACAGGGCCAGGCTCTGCTGGGCCTGGGGAGTGAGCCCCAGGGCGGCGCGGAGCTCGTCCAGGGACTGCAGCTCGGTGCGCACCAGGGGCAGGCCCAGGTCCGTGGCGATCTGCTCCATG